>JBKQQQ010000727.1:0-16379 GCA_052144275.1 Streptosporangiaceae bacterium | reverse complement strand
ATGACCGGCGGCCAGGACCGGGCCGCCGCCGTCCGCAGGATCGCCCTGGCCGCCGCGGTCCGCAGCGAACGGGTCTGCCAGGCCATGGGGTCCACGGCGACGCCGCGGCTGAGGGCCGGCGCCCTGCAGCGCCCTCCGCGGCGCCTGATCCTTTCCGGCATCCCCTCCGCGCTGCGGATCGGCGGCCTGATACCCAACCCGCTGGTGTCCGCCGGCGACGGACCGCCGGTCCGGCTAGACGCGATCCTGGCCGGACGCACCGCCGTGCTGACCGCGCGGCGCCCCGACGCCGGGCTGGCGGACTTCTGCCGCCGGCACGGCCTGGTCCTGGTGCGGATCAGCAGCTCACACGCCGCCGGAACACGCGGCCGGCCCGCCGCGGACCCAGACGCCGGCTGGATCGACGTCCGCCTCGCCGGCGACCGGCGACCGGCGGCCCGCCGGCCTGCGGGCCCTATCGGTCCTGGGGTCCAACCCGGCGCTGACCGTCGTCGTGCGCCCGGACCGCGTGGTGGCGGCGGTGGTGCCCCGGTGCCAGCTGCCGCGCCTGCCCTGGACTGTCCCGGCCACGGCCGGCCGCGGGTCTCCGGTCACGGCTCACCCGCCAGCTCATCCCGATCACGCCCGCCCGTTCCCGGCTGCCCGCTAGAAGAGGTTCCCATGTTCGTCACGATCTCGCTGCTCATGACCGCGGTCTGTCTCCTTCCGGCAGCCGGTAAGCTGCTGGGCCAGCCGAAGATGCGGCAGTCCGCCGGGCACTTCGGCATTCCCTGGCCCAGATACCGGCTCATCGGCGTAGCCGAGCTCGCCGCCGCCGCAGGCGTCGTGATCGGCCTGTGGTGGCATCCCCTCGGCCTGGCCGCCGCGGCCGGGATGACCCTGCTGCTCCTCGGCGCGCTGATCACCCACCGGCGCGCCGCAGACACCGGCAAGGAGATAGGACCGGCCCTGCTCGCCCTCGCCATCACCATCGCCTACCTGGCCATCGCCCTCACCAGCTGAGCGCGGCCGGGCCAAGCCGCCCTGAGTGGCCCTGCCCCTGAACACCACAGCTGCGCCGGCCCTGGCGCCAAGGGGATCGGAGAAGTAATGACCATTCAGACAGCACCACCCGGCGCTGCGCCGCCGGGATCCGCCGACACCGCCGGCCAGGCAGCCCCGCTGGACGCGCTGCTCGCTGACGCCGCGCTCGGTACCTTCCGCCGGTTCACCCCCGACGCGGCAGCCGCCAAATTCGCGGCCGCCCTGGCCCGAAGGCCGCACACCACCGGCCGGAGGCTGAGCAGCCTCGCCGCTGAACTCATGCGGATCGGGGCTGGCACCTCGGCGCTGGCGCCCGCCAGAGGTGACCGCCGTTTCGCCGACCCGGCCTGGACAGGCAACGCCCTGCTGCGCCGGATCGTGCAGTCCTATCTCGCGGCGGGGCAGACCGCCGGCCAGCTCATCCGCGACGCCGGGCTTGGCCCGCGCGACGATAAACGGGTCCGTTTCGGTGCCGGGAACCTCATCGAGGCGATGTCGCCGAGCAATGTGCCGCTGGTGAACCCAGCCTCGGCCAGGGCCGTCATCGACACCGGCGGCCTCAGCCTGGCGCGCGGCGGCCTGAGCCTGCTGCGCGACATGGCCAGCCCGCCGCGGATACCCGAGATGGTCGACAGGTCGGCGTTCGAGGTCGGCCGCAACATCGCGGTCACCCCGGGAGAGGTGGTGCTGCGCACCGAGGTGCTCGAGCTGATCCAGTACCGCCCGCAAACCGGGCAGGTCCGGGAGGTCCCGCTGCTGATCGTGCCGCCCACGATCAACAAGTTCTACGCCCTGGACCTGGCCCCCGGCCGCAGCATGGTGGAGTACCTGGTGCAAAACGGCCAGCAGGTGTTCGTGGTCTCCTGGCGCAACCCGGACGCCCGTCACTTCGGCTGGGGCCTGGACACCTACGTCAAGGCGGTGCTCGACGCACTCGGCGCAGTCGAGCGGATCTGCGGCACCGGCCGCACCGCGGTGACGGGCGTCTGCGCCGGCGGCATCATCGCCAGCGTCATGGCCGCACACCTGGCCGCCGCCGGCCAGCAGGACCGGCTCGCCTGCTTCAGCCTGCTGGTCACCGTGCTCGACACCGCAAACGCCGGCACCGTCGCCGCGCTGACGGACCGGCAGCTGGCGGCAGCGGCAAAGGCGATGTCGGCGCGCCGCGGCTACCTCGACGGCCGAGCCCTGGCCGAGGCGTTCGCCTGGCTGCGCCCAGGTGACCTGGTGTGGAACTACTGGGTGAACAATTACCTCCTCGGCAAGAAGCCGCCCGTGTTCGACATCTTGTCCTGGAACGCCGACACCACCCGGATGAGCGCCGGGCTGCATGCCGACTTCGTGGACCTGGCGATGGACAACAAGCTCGTCACACCCGGAACGCTGACGGTGCTCGGCACCCCGATCGACCTGTCCCAGGTCAGAGTCGATGCCTACATCGTCGCCGGGATCGCCGACCACATCACCCCATGGCAGAACTGCTACCGCAGCACGCAGCTGCTCGGCGGCGAAAGCCGTTTCATCCTGTCCACCAGCGGTCACATCGCCGCGCTTGTCAACCCGCCCGGCAGCCCGAAGGCCACCTACCAGACCAGCAAGACCAACCCGGCCAGCCCGGCGGACTGGCTGAAGACCGCGCAATCCGAACAGGGCAGCTGGTGGCCTGACATGCTGGCGTGGCTCGGCGACCGGTGCGGCGCGGACAAGCCAGCACCGAAAGAACCCGGCGGCGGCGGGCTACGGCCCCTCGCCGCAGCGCCCGGTACCTACGTCTTCGACAACTGACAGAGGCGAGGCATGAATACCGGCACCGGTCGTTCTCCTGGCACCAGCTACTTCCGCATCGCCGACCAGCTGACCGGCGATGAACCGCGCTACCTACGGCGCACCCGCGACCTCGCCGGCAGTGAAGTGCTCGACAGTGTGGACAGTGACGTGCTCGACAGTGAAGTGCTCCTGGTGATCAACGGCTACTGGGAGCGCGCGGAGTTCCCGTGGCCGCTGATCCAGGCCCTCATCGTCGGCCGGGACATCACCGGTGCCAGCGCCTTCGCCTGACGGCCGGACCATCCGGTTCGTCGACATCCACGCCGACCGGGTCCGGCTGCGCACCGCGGTCCGAGGATCCGGCCGGCCGCTGCTGCTGATCACTGGCCTGGGGGCAAGCCTGGATCTCGGCGCGCCGTTCGAGCGGGAACTGGCCGCCCAGGGCGTCCAGACGGTCAGTTTCGACGCGCCCGGCATCGGGCAGTCCACCCCCAACGCCTGGCCACGGCGGATGCCCGGCATCGCGCGCACGGTGGAACGCATGCTCGACGCGCTCGGCTATCCGCGCGTGGACGTGCTCGGCGCCTCCCTCGGCGGGGTCATCGCCCAGCAGCTCGCCCACCAGGCCCCGCACCGGGGTCCGGCGGCTCGTACTCGCCGCCACCGGCCCCGGCCTGGGCGGCATCCCCGGGTCGCCGCGCGCGCTGCTCTCGCTCGCCACCCCACGCCGCTGCCACCAGCCCGGCCACTACCAGCGCATCGCCGCCCGCATCTACGGCGGCGCCTCGCGCCGCGACCCGGGCTCGTTGCCGCTGGCCCTGGCCGATGAGCTCACTGGACGGCCGTCGCTGCGCGGCTACCTCGGCCAGATCTACGCGATCAGCGGCTGGACCAGCCTTCCCTGGCTGCGGACCCTGCGGCAGCAGACCCTGGTGCTGGCCGGCGACGATGACCCCATCGTGCCGGTAGCTAACGGCCGGATCCTCGCCCGGTGCATCCCGCAGGCACAGCTGCATATCGTCCGGCATGGAGGTCACCTGTTCCTGCTCGACAGCGCCGCGGAGATGGCCGGGCTCGTCGCTGCCTTCCTCAGCAGTGATAACTGGCCTTCCTATCCGCCGACGGATCCGGCAACGTGACCCACGGTCACCAACAGGCTGCCTCGTCAGGCCCTGGCATCGTGGACGCCCGGCCGTACCTCATCCCGTTCCCGGGCCGCGTCCCCGGCGGCCGCAGTCCCGCCACCTGGCCCAGAATTACCGATGGCCGTTGGCCTCCTGCCATACGTGACGCGGGGGCTGATAGTGGGCGGGGCTGGAACGTTTCCGTGCTCACCTTTCCTCCTGATCACCTGGCCGATCATTATCCGAGCGGACAGCTCACGCGCACCGCAGCTCGCTGCGCACGAAGACCAGACAGAAGGCTCTGTCAGGGTGCTGTGACGGGGCCAGCGTCACCAGCCTCCTGGGGAGGAGTAACCCAGGCCCAAACGGGCGCGGATACAGCGCCCTCCGGGGTGTTACGCACAGTAGCAAAGCAACCGTAAGCAAGGCCCTTGGGCGTGGAACGGTTCGTGGAACGGCGCGCCGGATAATCCCAGCGCAACGAGTGCTGTCAGTGCGATGACCATCGCCATCGGTGCAGCTAGCGCGCACGGCGCACGGGGCCGTGCTTCTTGTAAACGGCAGGTCAGCGGTTCGATCCCGCTCACCGGCTCCCAGGTAAGACGGGGTTTCGGCCCTGCTGGCGCCCGGATCGACAAGTGTCGGCTGCATCACGCTAACACCATCGATAACGTCCGGAAGCGCCCGACGGACAGGGCGGCCTAAGCGGCTGAGGTGTACTGGCAGCCGCAGGCAGAGTGGAAGATCACCCCGGCGGCCGGGTCGCGGTCGGCGACTGCGTTGGCCAGTGCGTCCGGCTGCGGAAGACATGCAAGTCCGAACGAGCGGCACAAATCGAGTTCGGCAAGCTGCTCGAGCAGGCTGCCGCGGGACGCCAGCCCGGCTCGGACGTTACCGTAGCCCCGACTGCTCGACCAGTACGTGTCAACCCGCAGGGTCGGACGTGTCCACCCGGAAAACCAACCTCGGGTATATCCGCTGGACCATCAAACCCGCGTTCGGGTCCACGCAGGTCCGTAAGGTCCGCGGCCCGCTGACGGAATACGCCGGAACCCTGGGTGTTATCAGCCCATCACATTGTTCGCGCTCTCCGCATGGGGCTGGCGAAGGCGTGAGTAGTGCCCGAGGTTTATTTCGTTCTTGGTAAAGTGTCCGCTAAACAGAACCGGATCCGAGTCGTGATCGTGTCCGCTTTCGCAAGCGTGTACCAGGGCCGCCATAAAGCGGCCGGCGACAGGAGCGTTTTTGAACTGGTTGCCGCTCGTGCCAATGGCCACATAGAACCCAGTCAATGAGGTACGGTCGTAGACCGGGATCCAGTCGTCGGCGACGTCATATAGTGCAGCGAAACCAACGGGACGGGGCGGGATGCCCAGCGACGGGATTCTTCGGGCCAGGCGGAGTACCTGCGAATCCCACGCCTGCGCGGTGGGCTCGGCCTCGAAAGCATCCGGGTCATCTATCCAGTGGAGGGCATCGCATGCTGGCTCCGCGCTTCCGACGATAAGCTGCCCGCCGAAGTGAGATCTGAAGTATGTGCCCAAGTCTCCGTCCGTGACAGCGGGACCCAGCTCGCCTCGCGCATAGCCAGCCGGTGCAGGCACGGAATGGACCTCCTGCCGAAGTGGGCGGGTTCGGATTCGGAATTCTCCGGTGACGCCCGCAAGAGCATTAACCTGACCGGAGTACGGGCCCGCCGCATTGACCACGACGGGAGATTGAATCACGCTTCCTGAGCGCAGCCTTATGCCCTGGACCCGCCCATTCTTCTGGAGGATCGCCACCACCTGTTCGCGGAGCTGAACTTCGGTCCCCCTCCGCTTCGCCGCGGCCATGAGGTTCCTCGCCGCCATCTGCGGGTCGTCAATAAACCCGCCGTCGGGCGTGTAGTAGGCACCGAGTTCGCCGTCGGCATCCGCCCAGAATGCGGCGTCCGTGACCGACTTGGGCGGACCGTACCGTCCGGGATCCAGACCCGGCACTCGCTGCCGGATGGTCTCAGCGTCCCAGCACTGGTACGGGACACCGACGCGGTCAAAGAGAGGCAGCACCCGCTCACGCTGGGTACTACCGTCAAGGATCAGGCAACCTGTCTTGATAAACCTTGCCAGGGATTCCTCAGGACGACTGCCCAGATATTCGGGCCAGCTCTCCCAGCTGAACTTGGATTCCCAGGAAGCGGCCACGCCCTCGAAGGTCGAGTAGTGAAAGCGGACGATGCTTGAGGACGAGCTAGTAGAGCCCGAACCGACACCGCCCAGCCGGTCGATAGCCACAACCCGCAGTCCGGTCTGTGCGAGCTCGTAGGCGACAGCGGCACCGATGACCCCGGTTCCGATCACGACTGCGTCGGCTGTTTGTGTCACTCAATAGTCCTCTCGGACCAGGTCGACGGTCCCGGTGGTCATTCTGCGAGCACGCTGGTCCCCGTGCCGGGATGGACGGGAGCGCCTCAGATTGTGCCCGCGCGGATTGTATGGCGCACCGAGCTGGGACAGCAACTGCCCGGCGAACGGGAGGCGCGCCGCCGCGCCGGTGAAGCAGCCGAACGCGGTGACCTGGACGGCCGAGGCATGGCGCGGGGCCAGCTTCTGGCGCACCACCCCGCCCGCGTAGCAGACGGCTGCAACCAGGCACAGCACCACGCCGGTGACAGAGGTACGACCGCCGTCCGACTCCGAGATGCCGACCACGAGAACACCGCCGAACGACACCGCCATCCCGGCGGCCAGCCGGCGCGCGAACCCCTCGTGCAGCAGCCAGCCGCCGAGCAGCGCAAGGAGAATCGGGCCGATGTTGACGAGAATCGCGGCGGTGCCAGCGCCGATGGCGATGTTCCCGGCGTTCCTGGATACCTGCACCCTATACGGCGCCTAACGGTGCGACTCGCTGCTATAGCGAGGCCCGAAGATGCCGAGCGCGGCCAGCACCGCCTTGGCCCGGCGCCCGCCGGGCAGGGCCTGCCGGCGGATCAGGGCGATCAGCCTGCACGCGCTACCCTAACGAACGATCCAAGCCGGCCCTACCTCCCACCTCGGATGGCAGCTGACCTGTGGACATCGCCGACTTCAGCCTCGACCTGTTCTCTCTCGCCGGGCGTAACGCCCTGGTCACCGGCGGCAACACTGGCCTGGGCCGGGCCTTCTCGGTGGCCCTGGCCAAGGCCGGCGCTGACGTATTCGCGGTCGGCCTGGCCGAGGACGACGGGACCACCCGGGCTCTGATCGAGGCCGCCGGGCGCCGGATGGAGTTCATGGTGGCCGACATCACGCAGCCGGGTGTCCCAGCAGCCGTCGTGCGGGGGTGCGTGGAGGCGCTGGGCTCGGTCGACATCCTGGTCAACTCCGCCGGCATCGCGCTGCTGGCTGACGTGGCGGAGTTCGGCCGTGACCTGTGGGACCCGATGGTGTCGGTCAACCTGACCGCCGCTTTCGAGCTTGCCCACGAGGCCAGCAGGTTCATGATCGGGCAGCGGTCCGGCAAGATCATCAATATCGCGTCGCTGTTCTCCTTCCTCGGCGGGCGGCGCTCACCTGCCTACGCCGCGACCAAGGCCGGGATCGCGGGCTTCACCAAGGCCTACTGCGACGAGCTGGCGGCCTGTAACATCCAGGTCAATGCCATCGCGCCGGGATACTTCAAGACCGCCATCACCGAAGCGACCCGGGCCGATCCCGAGGCCGACCGCCGCATCGTCGAGCACATCCCTGCGGCCCGCTGGGGGGAGGCCGCCGACCTGATGGGGGCGGTGGTCTTCCTGGCCAGCCGGGCCTCGGATTATGTCAACGGCCACGTCCTGGTGGTCGACGGCGGCTACCTCGTCCGCTGACACCACAGCTACCCGGAGAGCGACCTTCGCCATGGCCCCATCCCGATCCCCGCTGACCCGCCAGTCGATCGTCGACGCGATGACCGGACTCCTCGGCCCGGCCGCCGTCGACACCCGCGACGAGCAGCTCAGGCAGGCCAGCGTCGACCGGTTCCGGAAGTACACCGCCGTGCATGGCATCTACGACGGGCCGATCCCGGCCGCGATCGTCTACCCCTCTTCCACGGCGGAGGTGGCGGCGGTGCTGCGGTTCGCCGAGCAGAACCTCATCAACATCGTGCCGCGGACCGGAGGGACCGCCACCGAAGGCGGCCTGGAGACGGTGGTCGAGGACAGCCTCGTGGTGGACGGGTCGCGGATGGACGCGATCCTGTCCGTCGACCCGGTGGACATGATGGCCACCGTGCAGTGCGGCGTCGGCCTGCAGCACCTGGAGGACACCGTCCGGGCCCGGGGCCTGACCACCGGGCACTCGCCCCAGTCCAAGCCGCTGGCCCAGCTGGGTGGCCTGGTCGCCACGCGCTCGATCGGCCAGTTCTCCACCCTGTACGGCGGCATCGAGGACCTGGTCGTGGGCCTGGAGGCGGTCTTCCCCGGCGGGCAGGTGGCCCGGATCAAGAACGTGCCGCGGCGGGCCGCGGGCCCGGACATCCGCCACATCGTCATCGGCAGCGAGGGCGCGCTGTGCTTCATCACCGAGGTGACGGTGAAGCTGTTCCGCTACCAGCCGGAGAACAACCGGTACTTCGGGTTCCTGGTGGAGGAGTTCGCCGATGGCATCGACGCGGTCCGCGAGCTGATCACCGCGGGCTACCGGCCGTCGGTGTGCCGTGTCTACTCACCCGAGGACGCCCGCCAGCACTTCGCCGGCTTCTACCAGGGCCAGAACGTAGTCGTGCTGGTGGCCGAGGGGCCCGAGCCCATCGCCGCGGCCACCGCGGCGGCGATCGGGGACCTGTTCGCCGGCCGCGGCCACGAGCGTGTGGACGACGGCCTGATCCGCCGGTGGTTCGAGAACCTCAACTGGGGCCAGGACCAGATCGACGCCGAGAAAGCCGATATGCTCGCCCACGCCCGCCTCGGCTACACCACCGAGGTCTCCGTCGACTGGTCCCGGGCCGCGGGCCTGTTCGTCGCCGTCATGGGCCGGATCCGCGGCGAGTTCCCGCGCGCCGGTGACCTGACGATGCTCGGCGCCCATTCCTCGCACAGCTACCAGACCGGGACCAACCTGTATTTCGTCTACGACTACGAGATCAGGTGCAGCCCGCGCGAGGAGATCGAGGTCTACCACAAGCCGCTGAACGCGATCATCGTCGAAGAAGCCTTGCGGGCGGGCGGGTCGATGGTGCACCACCACGGGATCGGCAAGTACCGCACCCGGTGGGTGGCCGACGAGCACGGCAGCGCCTACTGGCTGCTGACGACCCTGAAGCAGGCGTTCGACCCCCAGGGCGTGATGAACGCGGGCACGATCTTCCCGCTGCAGTCTTGACTACTCCCCGCCCTGATGGACGGGGATTCCGGCCCTCACGGGCCGGGGTTCCTGTTTCACAGCCGATTGCACCCGGGAGGCCCCGGAGTGTCTGACATCAGCTCCGCAGGCATGGCCGGGGGTGTCCCCGGCTACGGCACGACCTGCCGCCAGGATGTTCTTCGCGGCATTGTGGTCCCGGTCATGCCGGGTGCCGCAGGACGGGCACTGCCACGTCCGGGTGTTCAAGCTCAAGCTGGCCAGGAGGTACCCGCACGCCGAGCATGTCTTGGTCGACGGGTACCACCGGTCGATCACGATGAGGTGCCGCCCGGTCCTGGCCGCCTTGTACTCGAGCATGGCCCGGAAGGTTCCCCACCCGCAGTCCGAGATCGCCTTGGCCAGCCTGCGGTTGCGGACCATGTTCTTCACCGCGAGGTCTTCCAGGACGATCACGTCATGGTCCCGGACCAGGCTGGTGGAGGTGCGGTGGAGGAAGTCGGTGCGGGCGGCGCGGACTTTCCGGTGGGCGCGGGCGGCCTTGGCCCTGGCTTTGGCGCGGTTGGCGGACCCGGGCTGGCAGCGGGCCAGGCGCCGCTGGTAGCGGGCCAGGTTCCGGGCCCGCCGTTCCAGGTGCCTGGGGTTGGTGATCCGCTGCCCGTCGCTGGTGACCGCGAAGTCCGTGACACCCAGGTCCACCCCCGCGACCCGGCCAGTGGCGGGCAGCGGATCCGGGTCAGGGACGTCGACGGCGAACGCCACGTACCAGCGTCCGCACGGGTCCCGGGACACCGTTACCGTCGTCGGGTCGACCGTAGCGGGGTCAATGCCGGGCCAGGACCAGGTGAACGCCAGCGGCGCGTCCATCTTCGCGAGGAACAGGCGGCCGTCACGCCACCGGAACCCGGACCGGGTGTATTCCGCGGACTGCCGGCCATTCCGGGACTTGAACCGCGGATACCGGGCGCGCTTCGCGAAGAACGCCGTGTACGCGGCTTGCTGGTGGCGGATCGTCTGCTGCAGCGGGACGGAAGACACCTCGTTCAGCCAGGCCAGTTCTTCCGTGGCTTTCATGGCGGTCAGGTAACCGTTGGCCTGGGCGAAGGTCGTCCCGGTCTTATCTTCCTGGTGCCGTCGGCGCCGCCACGCCAGGGTCCGGTTCCATACGACGCGGACGCAGCCGAACGTGCGGTTCAGCACGCTGGCCTGCACTGGGTCCGGGTATGCCCGGCACTTGTACGCCGTGCTCACGACCAGAAATCTTATTCGACCAAATCCGGATCTGTGAACGTGACACGCCGAGAGGAGGAGCGGCGTTTCCTCCCCGGCCTGAAGACCGGGGTCTCCACGCCGCAAAAACGATGAAGCCGTATCTGCTGGCCATCGACAACGGCTCGCAGAGCACCAAGGTGACGATCTTCGACGTCCGCGGCCGGGCCCTGGCCGCGGCCAGCAGGCGGCTTGAGCCGTATGACATCTCGGTGCCGGGGCATGCCGTCCACCCCGATGACGACATCTGGGAGTCCATCGCCGGCGCCTGCCGTGACGTCATGGCCGCCTTCCCCGGCGACCCCGCCGACATCGCCGCGGTGGGCCTGTGCACCATCCGCTTCTGCCGGGCCCTGCTGAGGGCCGACGGCAGCCTGGCCGAACCGGTACTGAGCTGGATGGACGAGCGGGTCGCCCGGCCCTACCAGGCGGACAACCCCCAATCCCGCTACGTCACCACCTCCTCGGGTTACATCACCCACCGCCTGACCGGTAAGTTCACCGACACCGCGGCCAACTACGAGGGCATGTGGCCCATCGACCATGACACAGCGGCCTGGTCGGACGATCCCGCCGCCTACGCCGCCGCCGGCATGCCGCGCGACATGCTCTTCGACCTGGTCCCCCCGGGCGGTCGGCTCGGCCAGGTGACCCCTGAGGCGGCCGGGGCCACCGGCATCCCGGCTGGTCTGCCGGTGTACGCCACGGCCAACGACAAGGCCGTCGAGGCGCTGGGCAGCGGCCTGGACGACGACGGCACCGTGCTGCTGTCGCTGGGCACCTACATCGCGGCCATGACCATCGGCTCGTCCTCATCCAGCGCGGACGGCAGCTACTGGGCCAACTTCGCGGCCCGGCCCGGGACCTATCTGTACGAGAGCACCGGGATCCGCCGCGGCATGTGGACGATCAGCTGGTACTGGACGCTGCTGGAGGGGCCGGACGGCGGCGAGCCGGCCGCCGGGACGGCGCGCCTGGAGGACGCCCTCAACGCGGCGGCCAGCGAGCTGGCGCCGGGCAGCAACGGGCTGCTGACCATCCCGGACTGGCTGGCACCCGGGCAGGCGCCCTGGCGCCGCGGTGCGCTGCTGGGCTTCGACGGCAGCCAGGGGCGCGCCCACATCTACCGTTCCATCCTCGAGGGCATCGCCCTGACCATGGCCAACAACACCGCGGCCATGGAACACGCGCTGGGCCGTCGGCTCTCGCCCGTGCTGGTGTCCGGGGGCGGGTCCCGTTCCGACCTGATGATGCAGATCGTCGCCGACGTCTACGGCCGCCCCGCTCGCCGTACCACCGTCAACGACGCCGCCGGCCTCGGCGCGGCCATCTGCGCCGCCGTCGGCCACGGCATCTACCCCGGCTGGGACCAGGCCACCGCCGCGATGGTCAGCCCCGGCCAGCAGTTCACCCCGGACCCCGGGGCCGCCCGCGCCTACCAGCAGATCAACCAGGTCTACGCCACCCTGACCAGTCACACCGACCCGCTGTTCCGCTCGATGGCCGACGGCCTGGCCGGCCTGGACCGCACGTGACCGTGCCCGTGGTGCTTGCGCCAGCGCCGGCTGGCTCCGTCAGGAGACCGGTCAGCTTCGAGGCCCTCACGGGGCCGTCTGCCTCAGGTCGTCGAGGCGGCTGAGGGCGCATTCAAGCGCGTCGGTGAGCCGCTTGCGGTGACCGGTGGCCAGCAGGTCAAGCACCAGGCCGGTGAACGTCGCCTTTACCAGCGACGCCTCGCGTTCGGCGTCCTCAGGCCTGATGCCGTCAGCGATCAGGCCGTCGGCGATGTTGTCGCGCCAAAACGAGATCTGCTCCGCACGCACATCACCGGGCAGGCCGCTGACCGTGGCGTCCAGCGTGACGGCTTCGAGCCCCAGTCGCACCAGCGCCAAGTGCTCCGGGCTGCGGTTGATCCACCGCCACCAGCGCCGCTGCAGCTCCGCCGTGGAGAGGTGAGGTACCTGCCGCCGCCACCGCCCTTCGACTCCTCGCTGAATCTCAGCGGCCCGCCGCAATGCGGAGACCACCAGTTCGTCCTTGCTGCCGAAGTGATGCACCAGCGCGTTGACCGACACACCCAGTGCGCGGGCAACTGGCCGCAGCGACACTCCGGCGACGCCGTGCCGGCCGAGGTAGCGGACCACCTCGTCCAGCAGCTCAGCCCGTCGTTCGAGGTCAGGATGGCGTCCCATCAGACGCGCATGCGCTGGCCCGCCGGGTCGAGCACCGGTTCTGGTAGCAGTCTCGCCGGACGGCGCTGGCCGATGATCTCCACCTCGAACATCGCGCCGGGCACCGCGAGCTCGCTCGGCACGTAGCCGAAAGCTAGCGAGCGGCGGCTGTAATGCGCATACGCGCCGGACGTCACCCAGCCCACCACCGCCCCGCCGTGCCAGATCGGCTCATCGCCGACGACGTCAGCCGGTTCCGCCGGATCGGGGGTGATGTCGAAGTAGCCGAGCGTTCGAGCCGGGCCGCGCGCCAACTCCGCCTCCACCGCAGCGCGGCCGATGAAGTCGTGATCGAGCTTGAGCGATCGGTGCATTCGCGCCTCTACCGGCGTGTAGATCGGACGGTACTCGCGCGCCCACGTACCGAACATCTTCTCCATGCGCAGCGACATCAACGCCCGGAACCCGAACAGGCCGATGCCGTATGGCTGCCCGGCCTGCCACAGCAGATCGAACAGTGCTCGCTGGTACTCCGGTGCGACCCAGATCTCGTAGCCAAGATCCCCGGTGTAGGTCATCCGGCCGACGTAGGCGGGGATCATCCCCACGTCGATCCGGCGGAAGGTCATGAACGGGTAATTCTCGGTGGCCAAAGATGCGTCGGTGACCGATTGGAGCACGTCGCGTGCGCGCGGACCGGCCAGCGAGAGGCCCACCAGGGACAAGCCCAGCACGTCGAACCGCACACCTTCAGCGAGGTGGCCGACGAACCAGCGCGAGTGATGCGCTTCGGCGATCTGCGAGCCGAACAGGAAGAAATCGTCTGTACCGACCCGCGCCACGGAAAACTCCCCGACGATGTGACCGTTGGGATCCAGGGCGGCGGTGAGGTTGATCCGGCCGGCTCGCGGCAGCCGGTTGGTGAACAGCCCCTGCAGCCAGTCGGCGCTGCCGGCGCCGGTCACGCGGTACTTGGCGAAGTTGGAACACTCGGTGAGCCCGACGCGTTCGCGCACCATCGTGCACTCGTCAGCGACGACCGGGTAGGCGTTGGAGCGACGGAACGTCACGTCCTCCCGCGGCTCCTCCCCCGGCCGCTGGAACCACAGGGGATGCTCGAGCCCGAAGCTCGCGCCCCATACCGCGTTGTGGGCGGTGAGCCGGTCGTAGACCGGTGTGGTGTGCAGTGCCCGGCCGGCCGGGAGCTCCTCGTTAGGAAAGGTGATACGGAACCGGCGGCTGTAGTTCTCCCGCACCTTGGCATTGGTGTAGGCGAGGCTCGCCCAGTTGCCGAAGCGGGCCACGTCCATCGCCCAGATGTCTTCCCCCGGATCGCCGTCGACCATCCAGCGCGCGAGGGTGAGGCCAACACCGCCGCCCTGCGAAAAACCGGCCATCACCGCGCAGGCCACCCAGCAGTTGCGCACGCCGGGCACCGGGCCGACCAGCGGATTGCCGTCCGGCGCGAAGGTGAACGGCCCATTGATCACATTCTTGATCCCCACGCTAGCCAGCGCCGGATAGTGCTTGAACGCGATCTCCAGCGACGGAGCGATCCGGTCGAGATCGGGGGCCAGCAACTGCTGGTCGAAGGTCCACGGCGTCTCGCGGGGCGACCAGGGCACGCACGCCTGCTCGTACGTGCCGAGCAGCATCCCGCCGCCCTCCTGGCGGATGTAGAGCTCGCCGTCGAAGTCCAGGCCCATCGGCAGCTCGTGTCCGGTGGCCGCGTTGTACTCGGCCACCTCATCCATGTCCTGGGTGATCAAGTACATGTGCTCCATCGCGAGCACGGGCAGCTCCAAGCCGATCATCCGGCCCACCTCACGTGCCCACAGCCCGCCGGCGTTGACGATGTGCTCGGCGTGGATCTCGCCGGAGTCGGTGATGACGTCCCACGTGCCGTCGGGGCGCTGACGAAGGTCGCTCACCCAGGTGTGCTGGTAGATCTCGGCACCGGCCTGCCGCGCGCAGCCGGCATAGGCCCGGGTGACCCCGGTCGGGTCGACGTGACCCTCGGCCCGGTCGAAGAGCGCACCGATGAAGTGCTTCTCCTCGAGAAGCGGGAACATCCGCTTTGCCTCGGCCGCCGAGATGATCTCCATATCCATGCCGAGGTAGCGGCCGCGGGCCTGGGCCATCCGCAGCCAGTCCATCCGCTCCCGGTCGCCGGCCAGCATCAGCCCGCCAGGCATGTGGATGGAGCAGTTCTGGCCGGAGCGCTCCTCGATCTCGCGATACAGGCCGACGGTGTACTGCTGCAGCTTCGCGACATTAGGGTCACCGTTGAGCGTGTGCATGCCGCCCGCAGCGTGCCAGGTCGAGCCGGCGGTGAGCTCCTTGCGCTCGACGAGCACGACATCCGTCCAGCCGAGCTCGGTGAGGTGGTACAGGACCGAGGCGCCCACCACACCGCCGCCGATGACGACTACCTGCGCGGAAGATTTCATCGAGGCATCCCTACGTCTAAATTTTCCCGGTACAGTCGTTCCGACTATAAGACCCTGGAGGTGTCGTGCATGGGTAGGCTTCTCGATCGGCTCGCCGCCGGACCGGTGATCTGCGCCGAGGGATATTTGTTCGAGTTCGAGCGCCGCGGCTACCTGCAGGCCGGGGCGTTCGTACCCGAGGTGGTCCTCGAGGAGCCCGATATGGTAGCCGGGCTGCACCGGGAATACGTGCATGCCGGATCGGACGTGGTTGAGGCCTTCACTTACTACGCCCACCGCGAGAAGCTGGCGGTGATCGGCCGCGAGGGTGACCTCGAGCCGATGAACCGGCAGGCGCTGCGTATCGCCAAGGAGGTCGGCGCCGAGCACGACTCCCTGGTGGCCGGCAATATCTGCAACACCAACGTCTATGACCCGGACGATCCCGCGACGCATAAGGTCGTCCGCGACATGTTCGCCGAGCAGGTCGGGTGGGCCGCCGAGGCTGGCGTCGACTTCGTGATCGCCGAGACCATCGACTACCCCGGCGAGGCATTGCTCGCGCTGGAAGCAATCAAGGCGCACGGCCTCGATGCGGTGGTCACACTCACTATTCATCGCCAGCCCATCGTCCGCGGGGGCGACCCGATCGGCGAGGCATGTCGTCGCTTGCAAGACGCCGGGGCCGATGTGGTCGGGCTGAACTGCATCCGCGGGCCCGCCACCATGCTGCCGCTACTCGGTGAAATCCGCGCCGCGTGCGACGGCTACATCGCCGCCTTGCCGGTGCCATACCGCACGACAGAAGCCGAGCCAACGTTCCAATCGCTCACCGACCCACATTGCGACCTGATCCCGGAGGGCCGGCCATTCCCGACCGCGCTAGACCCGTTCCTAGCCAACCGCTACGAGATGGGCGCGTTCACGACGGCAGCGGCTGCGCTCGGAGTCAACTACTTCGGCATCTGTTGCGGCTGCGCACCCCACCACGTCCGCGCGATGGCCGAGGCACTCGGCCGCACGCCGCCGGCGAGTCGGTTCAGCGCGGATATGAGTCGGCACGCCTACTACGGCACCAGCGAACGGATCAGCCGGCATTACCAGGAGTTCGTCAAAGAGCTCTAGAAACCCGGCAGACAACGCGACGCTCCGATATTCGGCGGCCTGGGCCCGGTTCTGCAGGTCGAGGTAAGCCTGGCCGGCCGCTGTCGCTCGTGTCGGCCGCCTCATCCTGCCCTCGCTATGTCCACTGCGAGCCTGACTGGGCCGTACACATCTAGCGCAGCCGCGATC
>JBKQQQ010000726.1:0-3712 GCA_052144275.1 Streptosporangiaceae bacterium | reverse complement strand
ACTCGCCGGACTCGCCGCCGAGACGGGTCTGAAGCTGCAGGTCGGGGCCATGAAGCGATACGACCCGGGGGTGCAGTTCGCAGCTGACGCCGTCCGGAACAAGATCGGGCGGGTCCTGTCGGCAACCGTCTGGTACCGCGTCATGTCAGGCCTGCGTCCGGACACAGAGGCAACGCTCTTTCCCGCGCTGGTAGTCGACGAAACGGTCCGCGCCAAGGAAGCTGCCTACAAGGCAGACAGGGAGACCTACCTGCTCACCACGCATGGCGCCCACGTCCTGGACGGCATGCGCTATCTTCTTGGCGACCCGCAGGACCTGTCCGCCCGCTTCGCCCGCCTGGGCAACGACATGTCCTGGCACGGGCTGGCCAGTCTCGTCGACGGTGGCGTGGCGCATTTCGAGATCACGGCAAATGTTCACGCCGAGTGGTCTGAAGGCGCTGAGATCTACGGCGAGCGCGGCTCGGTTAAGCTGCGAACGCATTTCCCGTTCATGCTGCGCGCGAGCGATGTCGAGGTGTTCAGCGAGGCCACGGCCACCATCGAGCGTCCCGTCTTCGGTGACAGCAGCGCCTATGAGCGGCAGATCGAGGCTTTCGCCAGGGCCGTGCGCGAGGACACCCCGCCGTCACCCGGCGCAGCCGACGGTGTCGCGGCCGTCAAGCTGATCGACGCGGTCGCCGAGTCGGTGGCTAGCGACGGCGCAAGGGTCAAGCCGTGACCGAGCTAGGCGTCTTTGCCCGTGTGTTCCCCGCGGGAACGCCAGACGAGGTCGCGTCGGCCATCGCCCGGGCTGGCTTCACCGCGACTCAGCTGAACCTGTCAGCAGTGGGCCGGCCCACGCTGGACAGTTCTCTTACCGGCGAGGAAGCCCGGGACATCGGCCGCGCGTTCGCGGACAAGGGGGTGCGGATCTGGGGGGTGTCCGGGACGTTCAACATGATCGACCCGGATGCCTCACGCCGCCGGCAGGCCATCGCCGACGCGATCGCTGTCATCCGGCGCGCGCCGGACCTGTCGGCGAAGGTGGTGACGCTGTGCACCGGGACCCGCGACCACGGCAACATGTGGCGCGCCCACCCGGACAACAGCACTGCTCAGGCTTGGCAAGACCTGCTTGACACGTTCGAGCAGCTCATTCCGGCCGCTGAAAGGGCTGGCATCCGGCTAGGCGTCGAACCCGAACCGGGAAACGTCGTCGGGGACGCCGCCGCGGCAGAACGCCTCCTGTCCGACCTCGGCCATCGCGCTGAAAGCATCGCCATCGTCCTGGACCCCGCCAATCTGCTGACGCCCGAGACCGCAGCACGCCAGGAGGAGATCTTGCGCGACGCGTTCGGCAGGCTTGGGAGCCGCACAGCCGCCGTTCACGCCAAGGACGTCGTCGCCTCCTACGCCGCCCCCGGCCACGGCGCCATGGACTACCACCTCGTGATGCGCCTCCACCAAGAACTACCTGAGCCGGTCCCGGTCATCGCGCAGGACCTGACCGCTGACGACGCCGCCCGCGTGCACGACTTCCTCGCGGAACACGCCCTCAAGGCGAGGTCATGAACCGGTCTCCAGCGCGAGAATCGCTCGCGTTCGACCTGACCGGAACAGGAAGCGTCCCCGTGGTGATGCTGCACGGACTGGGCGCGGACCGATGTCGGCCGATGAGGCTAAGTCATGCTTCGCGAAGACGGCCGAGTTCGCTAGCGTCCAATCGGTCTCCCCCTCAGCCGCGAGCGCGCTGCTACGAGGCGCCCCAGTCGCACGCCCGCCAGGTCAGACACATCATCGAGCGCGTACTACGCGAGACTTAGCTCATGCCAAGGTCCAGCAGCGAGTCCGGGAACGGGGAAGGCCACGCATTCGCCGAAGAACGGCACGTGCGCATCCTCCAGCTGCTCAATGAGCGCGGCCGGGTCCGCAACACCGAGCTGGCCAGGCTCCTCGGAGTCACCGAACCGACCGTGCGCAAGGACGTCTCCGACCTGGCCCGTCAGCACCTGCTCCGCCGGACGCACGGTGGCATCATCGCGGCCCGGCCTTCATTCGAGCCCGGCCTGCCCGAGCGCATGTCGACGAACTCCGCGGCGAAGTCGCGCATTGCACGCGCGTGCATCGCAATGATCAACAACGGTGACGCGGTTTTCCTTGATGCCGGGAGCACCGTCCTGGGCATCGCAGAACTGCTCACCCACAACGGGGGCCTTGAACCACGACCGAAGAATGTCAACGTCTTGACCAATGCGCTACCGGTGGCGCAGACGGTTGCGGGAGAGGCCGACGTCCGACACACCGTCCTCGGGGGCACCTTCAGACCCACGGGCGCGTGCTTCGTGGGGCCTTTGACCGTGTCGGACCTGGCGCAGTTCACTGTCAACATCGCATTCATCGGGGTAACTGGCCTGACCGACCAGGGCTTCACCGTCGCAGATCTGGCCGAAGCCCAGGTCAAGAAAGCTGTCATCGAACGAGCCCGGCGCGCCATCGTCGTCATGGACCACAGCAAGCTCGGCGCTTCTGATTTCGCCAAGGTCTGTGATCTCGGTGACGTCACCGCCATAGCCACTGACGAGTCCACCGACTACCTCGACGAGCTGTGCCAGCACGCTGGCGTGGAGGTAATCGTCGCCGGCTGACCACCGGGACAGCGAGGGTTCCTGGCGAGTTCGTCGACCAGTTGCGCAATATGGCCACCATCATCGGGCCCTCCCCGCCGCACCCGCGATGGGCAGGGCGAGCCGGGGATGACGGGAGCGATGACGGGGCGGTCATTGCGGCCTCCCAGTGCTGAAGGCTGGACGGGGCGCCCCGGCAGCGGGAGGGCCGCGACTATCGACTGCGGCGTGGGTCCTGCCGACAGATGGAGGATCACCGGGCCGTGGTCGCGGATATCGCGTGTCGCACGGGCGTTTATGCTGTCGCCGTCTGTTACGAAACGCTAGTGCGGGTTCCGGCACTGACACGGGTGGGTTTGCGGTTCTGCGTCGAGCAGGTAGTTCCGGCATAGCCATGCGGCCGCATGGAAGCGCCGTGGCGCTCAGAGCGAGCGAAACAGCCAGTCCGCTTCTTGGGTGCCTGGGCTGCGGCGCGCCTGAATCCAGGGACGGTTGGCCGGAACTGACAGACCTTGGACCCTAGTTTCTGCCGCCGCCGCCGTCTTGTGATGACGATGGCTGGGTCACTGGGCGGTGACAGCCTGGCCCGGAAGGGGGCTGTCCGATGAACGGTTCGGCTTTCCCCGCGCTGGCGTCGCGGGTATCGGTGTCAGTCGCCGGCGCTGGGTCGTACCTGCCTGATCACCGGGTCTCCAATCAGCAGATCCTCCAGTATCTGCGTCCGGCCCGGCCTGACGGCAGGCTTCTGGAGCCGGAGTGGGTCGTGAAGCACCTCGGCATCTACGAGCGCCGCCTGGATTATGAGTTCGGGGGGCGGCGCAAGCGCAGCCGGTCCGATGGTGGTATCTACGATGGCGACCTGGCGCTGGCGGCGGCACGCTCGGCTCTCGGCGATGCCGGCATCGGCGCTGGTGAGGTAGACATATTCGTGCACGTCACATCTACGCCCGACCTGATCTCCTGCCAGGATCACTTCCGCTTCCTGATGACCGGGCTCGGGCTGCGCCGCGACGCCGCCCTGGTTCACCACAACCTGGGCTGCGCCGGGCTCGCCGCTGGCTTTCGCACGGCTGCTGCTTCGCTGATCTCGATGGTGCCTGCTACCG
>JBKQQQ010000725.1:0-2714 GCA_052144275.1 Streptosporangiaceae bacterium | reverse complement strand
GGTAGGAAATTCAAGAGGTTCTTCCTTGGAGATGAAGAACATCACCAGCATCACTACAGGGCTTGTTCGGCCCAGATGGTCTTGCCGTGCGGGGTCTGGCGGGTCCCCCACCGCTGGGTGAGCTGGGAGACAAGGAGCAGGCCGCGTCCACCCTCGTCGAAGGCGCGGGCCCGGCGGAGGTGCGGGGCGGTGCTGCTGCCGTCGGAGACCTCGCAGATGAGCGTCCGGTCCCGGATGAGACGGAGCTGGATCGGGCTCCCGGCGTGCCGGATCGCGTTGGTGACGAGTTCGCTGACGACGAGTCCGGTGACGAACGCCGCGTCGTCGAGGCCCCAGCCTGCGAGCCGTGCGGCCACCTGTCTGCGGGTGTCGGCGACGATGGCCGGGTCGGCGGGCAGGTCCCAGGTGGCGACCCGGTCACCCTCCAGGGCGTGAGTTCGGGCGACGAGCAGGGCGACGTCGTCCGCGGGGCGGTCAGGGAGCACGGCCGCCAGGACGTTGTCGCAGGTGGTTTCCAGCGACGGTACCGAACGGGTCAATGCGCGGCGCAAGCGTTCAAGCCCGAGGTCGATGTCGTAGTCGCGGGACTCGATGAGGCCGTCGGTGTAGAGGGCGAGGACGCTTCCCGCGGGCAGTTCGATCTCGATGCTCTCGAAGGGCAGGCCGCCAAGACCGAGCGGCGGACCGGCAGGCAGGTCGAGGAAGCCGACAGCGCCGTCCGGCGTGACGAGCACGGGCAGCAGATGGCCGGCGCGGGCCAGGTTGCACCGGCGGGAGACCGGATCGTAGACCGCGTACAGGCAGGTGGCGCCGACATCGTTCTCCGTGTCGTCGCCGTTGTCGGCATCCGCGTCGGCGGAGAGGCGGCTGACAAGGTCATCAAGACGGGTGAGAAGTTCGTCTGGAGGCAGGTCGACGTCAGCGAGCGTTCGTACGGCGGTGCGCAGCCTGCCCATGGTGGCGGAGGCGTGGATACCGTGGCCGACGACATCGCCCACGACCAGGGCGACACGGGCTCCGGAGAGCGGGATCACATCGAACCAATCCCCTCCCACGCCGGCATGGGCACTGGCGGGCAGGTAGCGGCTGGCAACCTCCACGGCCGATTGTTCGGGGAGTCGTTGCGGCAGCAGGCTGCGCTGCAGGGCGAGAGCCGTGGTCCGCTCGCGGGTGTAACGGCGGGCATTGTCAAGAGAGACGGCGGCCCTGGCGGTGAACTCCTCGGCGAGCAGCACGTCGTCGTGCTCGAAAGGTTCCGGGCGCTGGCCACGGACGAAGACCGCGACGCCGAGGGTGACCCCGCGGGCGCGTATCGGCACCGACAGGACCGAGTGGAGCCCGTACTTGCGGATCGTGGCCGCCCGAGCCGGGTTGTGGCCGGTCGCCGACATGAACGTGGGATCGTTCGCGCCGGTCAGTACCGCCTTGCCGGTGGCCAGGCAACGGGCTGACGGGAAGAATTCCGGATGAACGTCGACGTCCCCGGGCTTGATCACGGCCTCGGGGACGCCCTCGAAGATGGACTGATGGGCGACGCGGCGCAGCGCGACGGTGCCGGTGAGCGGCCCCGGGTTCGGCTCGTCGCCGCTGAGGACGGCGTCAAGCAGGTCGACGACAGCCAGATCGGCGAACCGCGGTACCGCCATGTCGGCCAGCTCCTGGGCGGTCCTGGTGACATCGAGGGTGGTGCCGATGTGGGTGCCGGCCTGATTCAACAGGGTCAGCCGCTGGCGGGCAGCGTACTGCTCGGTGATGTTGAGCACCCCGATCCACACTGCCTGCGTCCGGCCGTCCTGATCCTTCAGCGGGGAGACGGAAACCGACCAGCCGCGTTCGCGGGTCTCGCCCGGTACCCGGCGGTAGGTCTCCCGGTGCGTCGGCTCGCCGGTGTCCAGCACCTGGTGCATGTAACGCTCCAGCGCGCGGTACTGGGGACCGGGCAGGACATCCGTGAGGCGCCGTCCGCGCAGCTCGTCTTCAGTGAGCCCGAACATCTGGCACATGCGGTCGTTGACGCGCAGGCACAGCAGGTCCCTGTCATGGATCGCCAGAGCGAACGGTGACTGGGTGAACGCCCAGTCCATGTACGGCGCATCGGACTGGGCAGGGTGCATTCCGGCAAGGGGCCGAGAGTCGGCGAGAGTCACCAGGACCCACCGGAGGCGGCCGTCGCTGCCCTGGCTCGGGTGTGCCAGCAGCTCCAGGTCCACCTGGCCGCCGTCCCTGTGCCGCAGCGAGATCTCGCCGTTCCAGTCTCTCCGCTCGGCCAGGCACCGCCGAGCCGATGCCGGAAGGGCGGATGCGAGCAACGGGGCCGCCGGACGTCCCACCACATCTCCAGCGGCATACCCGAGCAACCGCTGGGCACCTGCGCTCCAGGTCAGGATGCTGCCCCGCCCGTCCACCACAGCCGTGGCCGTGTCGATCGCAGAGCCGAACTCCTCGCCGCCGTCCGGAATGATGTCGGTGTAACTGTTCATCGCCGCTCGTACCGCCCTCGCAGGAGCCCGCCCCATCGCAGGTCAGCGAGCATAACCGCCCACACAGCGTGTGCCAAAGTGTGACAGATCGGAGCGAGGCGTCACCAGCGAACTGCGGAGAGAACCGCAACGCCGTGCTCTGGGCTTCCGCGGCGAGTCCAGCTCGTCATCTGCCGCCTCAATTTATGAGACCTGACAGGTGGCAGCACCCCGGACGCCGTGTTTGAGTGGCAC
>JBKQQQ010000724.1:0-9164 GCA_052144275.1 Streptosporangiaceae bacterium | reverse complement strand
TAGCTAGCGCGTCCACGATCCACAGGCCGCCGCTTGGCTCAACGAGAGAACCAGGGGACTGCGACGCGGTCGCCCAGTTGATGACTTCGGTCATGTCCTCGCTGTCCCTGGGATCGGGCTGTGGTTGCGATGGCTGTGTTTCTGGTGCCGTCACGGTAAACGTGGCCGCATCAGCGGCTATCGGCTTCATGATCACCAGGGCCAGATGCTGGTTGAACGGGGCTGTGGCCCAGGCAACGTCCGCAGCCGTCTTCCACCAGCGCTCATCTCTGGAATCGCGGGGACCCTCCATGCAGATCGGCTCATATACCCGCCAGAGCCTGCCGATCGCGGCTTCGCCCGCCGCTGATCCCAGCGCCCGGGCGAGAGAAGCCTGAGCACGGACCCATGCCGAATCGTCCTCGATCTCCGCCATCACCAGCGTGGCCCGGTACGCGAGGCAGCCGAGCCACGGGTCGCCCAGAGGCCGGACCGCGGCGACCAGCGCGGTGATCATCGCAAGCATGTCCCGTCGCCGGGGATCACTGACGACGCCGTCCACCTCCCTGATCAGGTCTTCCGCATGGCGGCCGCCTCCGTCCGCGGCCGAAGTGATCGCCTCGATAACGGCGGTGAGGGCCGCCGCCCGCCAGTCGGGGCGTGCCGTGATCGTGCGGGCGCACGTTTCTGCAAGTCCAGCGTCGACAGGTGCGGTGGCCTGGGCCAGTGCGGCGAGCTGCCGCACGGACTTGTCATAATCGGATGCGCTCCGGGCCACCGCTTCTGACTCTTTCGCGAGGCTGGCCGCGCGATCTGGATCATCCTCCGAGATGGCGGCGGCCACCCGGGCGAGAGCGTCGGCGTGTTCCTCATGCGGGCCGATGTCGCTGGCGGCTCGCACGGCCAGATCCGGATCTGACCTGACGGCCTCCACGGCGCACGCCTTCAGCGCGCGGGCCCGCACGTGCTCGTCTGTGATCGTCTTCGCGAGGTCCGCCGCCCATGCGTGCCGGCTGGGGTCTACCTTGACGACAGCTTCCACGATCACCTCGATCGTCTCGGCTCGGTGGCGGGGGTCATCGACCTGCTGCGCAAAGGCCACGGCACCCGCGGGATCGATGACGGCCATCGCCCGGGCAGCCACCGTTCGGCGTTCCGATCCGCTGCCTACCCGCTCTGCCGCCAGTGCCCGCTGCGCGAACCCGGCAGCTGCTTGCGGGGATGTCTTCGCGGCCAGAATTGCCAGGTATGTCAGCGTCCATGCCGGATCGTCAAGGTCCTCGAGTAGCTGCTCGGCGAGGTCGGGGTGCGCGGGCCACAGGGCGCGGATCACCCGCCCTAGTGCGAGGTCACGGTCGATGCCCTTGATGGCCGCAGCCTCGCGACGACAGTCCGCGGCGACAGACGCGGCGGTCTCCCGGTGGCCCGCCTTGACCGCTGCCTCGACGATGGCGGTCAGCGGCCGAAGTTTCAGCCACGCGGCTCCGGTGAACTCGGCGGCGAAACTGCGCGCGGCAGCCGCGTCGAAAGGCGTCATGGCCGCCGCGATGGCCGCTATGGCGTCCGCTTGCCGCTCAGGGCGTTCAATCTTCCTGGCGAGTTTCCTGGCAGGGTCGAGAAAGCGCTCCCGGTAGGCGGGCGCGGCAGCCGCGGCCTTGGCGAGCCCCTGTGCCTGCCAGTCGCTGTAGCTGGTATGCAGGGCGGCCAGTTCGGCCCGCCTGGGATCGCTGGGCGCTACCACTTCGGCGACCGCGATCAGCGCCTCCGACCGAAGGCGCAGCAGGGGCAGGCTCAGCGCGAGTTCCACCGCGCGGTCGGCCTCGCCCAGCCGGGCCCATACGGCCGGCAGTTCGGGAGAAACGTTGCGGTTGCGCGACGAAAGGCGACTGCGCTCGAACGCGATCAGCGCCAGCGTGGCGAAGCACGGTTCTTGCCCCTCGGCCACGCTCTTCCAGACGTCCGCGAGTTCGGCAAGGGCCGGCCCGTCCGCGCCGAGCCGGTCGAGCATCCGGTCATGCCGTGCCCGGTCGGCCACGAATCCGATGATCCGTTCGGCCTGTGTTCCGTACTGGTTTTCCGTGTCCGCCAGAAGGAGAGCGGGATAGAAGGCCGATAGCAGGAAGCTGGGCGTTTCCTTGGGCCAGCCTCGCGCTTGGTACGATTCCGCCCAGCGCAACAGCCTCCCGCTGTATTTGGGCAGGTCGTCCTTGAAATACGCGCGTGCTACCTGAAGGAGATTGGCATGTGCGAACTCCAGGACGCCATCGCTCGCCTGTCGCAGGTTACGGCCGAGCTTCCCGTAAATGGCGTCTCTGACCTCACCGCTGTCCAGGCCCGTCAGTTCCGCCAGTTCCGCCGCCGTCAGCCCGCCACCGCCAGCAGCGGTGAGCAGGCCAGCCACCTGGCGGCTCGGCCCGTCGCTGCGCACCGCGTCTGCGAGCTGGTCCTCGGCGTCCACCTGCAGGTTCTTGGCGAAGTCCGATTTCCGCAGCTGCACAGGCACACACTGGGCGAGCGGGTGCCCCTCGCGTGGCCGGCGCAGCAGCGGCCGACTGGTGACCAGGATCCGCACGTTGGCGGGCGGCTCCTGGGGAAGCAGGTCGGCGATCGTTTCCCCTGAGGTGGTGCAGTCTTCATCAAGGCCGTCGACGATCAGCAGCATCCGGTGCGGCGGGTCGTACGTGGCCACCTCGGCGGCCGCGTCCCTGAGCAATCCGCTGAGGTGGCGTTCCGCGGCCTCCCTGGGCGGAACCGGCTGGTTGGCCAGCGCGGCGAGTTGTTCCGCCATGGCCAGGGCGTACTGCTCGGCGTTCCGGTAGGTCCGGGAGAGTTGCCGGACGAAAAACGCGACCGCTGTGGTGTTCTCCGGCGGGTGCCGGAATACCCACGATGCCAGAGCCGTCTTGCCTGCCCATAGCTCGCCCTGCACCCAGCGGTACTGCTGCCCCTCCCCGTGGCAGAAGGCGCGGATCTCGTCGAGTTCACTGTCCCGTCCCCGCAGTCCGCTGGCCTCACTCGGCCCGAGCCGCTCTGCGTAGTCGAGAAATTCCGCCAGCCGGCCGGTGCGCATGCGGTTCGCCGACTCCACGCGGGCCAGGCTGTCGGTGACGGCATCCCGCCACAACCAGTCGGCCAGGTTCTTCAGCACGCCGCCGGATCGGGCATTGGCCTGGATGCCGTCCTGGATACGGTCCGCCAGCCAGTCGGCAAGCTCAGCCGGACTGACCCCGCTGCCGCTCAGATACCCCGCGCAACCGAACTCGGGCTCGTTAAGCCCCGAGGTCCAGGCCCGCAAGCCGGCCTGCAAACCGGCCACTGACCGGGCGCCCGCCAGGAAAACCTCCGCGGGCACCTGGTTGCGTTCTGCCAGCACTGCCCGCAGATGCCTGGCCTCCCGCTCCGCCAGGCCGGTCCGCGCCACCGCGTCGTCAAGAGCCATGGTCACGATCGCCCGCAGCGCCCGCTCTTCCGGATCACCAATCACGACTTGCTGCAGGCCGTCGGCCACCTGATCAGCGACGCGTCCGGTGTAGCCGGTGTCGCCGCGGCGCGCCGCGCTAGCGGCGACGAGGGCGCCTGGCCACGAACCACACGACGATGAAGACGGCCATCGCGATCAGCCCGATGATGAGAAACGCCTTGAGCGTTGCAACGATCCCGCCCGCAGCCGTGAAGGCAAGCCAGATGGCGAGGATCGCGCCGAGGATTGTCCCGATGATCCGGCCCATGTCCCTAGTATGCGCCCGGGGCCTCCGGCAGGCGGCGGTCGGGCCGGCCGCCCCGGTCCGGGGCCGGGGCCTTGCGGGCCGCCTGGCGTGCCTGGCCGGGACGGCGCCTGGTCACAGGTGGTCACAGCCCAGGAGATGTGGGGTGAGCTTCGGCAGGATCGGTCGTGTCGATTGACTGACTAGATCGATTTGCAGCCTTGCAGGTGGCACGCTAGCTGCCCGGATTCCACGGCAGCCGGTAGGCGCGGTAGGTGCCCACGCCGTCGGGGAGCTTGGCGTTGAACAGCAGCTTTCCTGACGGGCTGAACTCGGAGAAGTATGACAGCCCGCCCCAGCTGACGAACAGGTCGCCGTTCCTGGTCGTCTGCGCGCTGCCGGTCGCGCCCGCCGTCAGGCCCTCCGGCTGGTTCACGGACTTGATCAGCGTCGCCGTGCCGGTGGCCAGGTCCAGGCTGATCGTGACCGCGCGGCTGGACGAGTACAGGGTCGACTGCCCGTCGGACTCGTCGTCGAAGACCGTGTACACGTTGCCGCCGAGCGCCTCGGGGTCGTGCTGGAACGCGAAGATCTCGCCGGCGCTGTCCAGCTTCTGGCCGGGCGCGGCCTTGATGGCGAACGTGCTGTGCTTGCCGCCGAGCTGCCACATCATCGCCCCGGTGCGGAGGTTCACCTTGTAGATGGTCCAGGTGAAGCGCGAGCTGATCAGCAAGTTGCCGTCGGTGTCGAGGTGGACGGCGTTGATGTGGAACCAGTCCCATGGCTGGCCCGGCTGCGGCATCGGCGCGTGGCTGTCGTTGTAGGGCACGTGGTCGGAGCTCACCCACTGGAACAGCAGCTTGCCGGTCTTGATGTCGATCTCCTGCACGACGCCGTCCATGACCTGCTGGTGCGCGGACAGGCCGAGCGAGGTCAGGTTGGCGGTGCCGATCGTGTCAGCGAGGATCAGCGCAGTGTTCCACGGCGTGATCAGGAACTCGTGGAAGTCGGGCAGATACCCGTTCGCCGGCTTGACGGTGGCGATCTGCTGGTAGCGGGCGTTGTAGATAACGTCCTCGCCGCCGGTGCTGCTGCCCTGGAACCAGGTCAGCACCGGCTTGCCCAGGTAGGTCTGGGTGCGGAAGTCGGTGGCGAACGTGCCCGCCGGCAGCCGGTGGAACCAGAGCACCTTGCCGGTGATGCTGACGATCTCCGGGCCGGTGCCGTACTGGCCGCCGCTCTGCGGGGCCAGGAAGATGTCGCCGTTGCCGTTGTCCGCGCCCTCGGTCAGCACCGTGACCGGAGGTGCTTGCGTGCTCGCTGTCGCTGTCGCTTCCGGTCCGGACGAGCACGAGACGACCGCGGCGCACAGCGCGGCAGTCGCCAGTGCCGCGGCTACCTTGAACTTCACCAGCACCTCCGAGACAATTCGCCGCCCCGCCGGAAACTCCCTCACCCCCCATAACGAGCAACTCACCCCGCCGTTCCCGCTATGCGGCGACCAGTTATCGCTGGCGTCGTGAGCGAGCATGTTGTGGTGATCGGGATGGACGGGGTCACCGCCGCCATCCGCCGGTTCATCGGCGGCTGGAACGACCGCTGCGAGCCATTCACCTGGACCAAGCCCGTTATCTCAAGCCCCATTTTGGGTGTCTTTGCTGTAAACGCGGCGGGCCATGGTCCGATCACCTAGAGGGACCGGTCTGGGAACTACGGATCCGGCTTCGCGATGTTGCGGCCCGGGTGACGTACAGGTGTACCGCTGATGGGAGGATCGTGCTCCTGACGGTGTTCCGAAAGACTCGGCAGCACGACCAGAGGCAGATCGACCGGGCAGTCCGGGCGCAGAAACTCTGCCAGCGCGATCACCAGGGACCAGCGGCTGAGACCTACGAAAGGCAGGTGTGATGACTGGTCACCACACCCGCTGGGTGCGCCCGGAGGCACAGGCGGAAGATCCTGAGCGGATCGCCATCCGCGAGGCCCTGGCCTTCGGAAAGGCGGTGTATGACCAGCGCCGCGCCCTGGGCCTTAGCGTCTCCGAGCTGGCCGGCCGGGCTGACATGACCGTCGATGAGATCGAATGCATCGAAGAGGGCGGCATCGAACCCACCATTGCCCTGCTGCGGCGCCTGGCCGCAGCGCTGGACTCCGATGTGCACATGACCGCGGGACACGACCTCGGCTCGGTGTGGTTCGAAACCCACGCAGCCTGACCCGATCAGGCCAGCGCGGCTGTTTCCGGCGGCGCGCCTTTGCGCACGCATGTCACAACTCGCGTGCCCGCGTTGTCATCAGCTGACGGTAGGTTGGTGCGGTGACAGGACCGGACCGACGTGACCTCGGCCGGGTGTTCAACGAGGTGCCCGAGCTCTACGACCGCGTGCGGCCGACGTATCCCGATGAGTTGTTCGCCGATCTCGTCGCCATCACCGGCATGGACAGGCAGTCGTCGGTGCTTGAGGTGGGCTGCGGTACCGGTCAGGCGACACGCTCGCTGGCAGCGCTCGGGTACTCGGTGACCGCCATCGAGCCCGGCGCGGGCATGGCCGCGCTTGCTCGCCAGCGGCTCGCCGCCTTCGGCAATGTCGAGGTCGAGAATTCGACGTTCGAGGAGTGGGACGACGGCGGACGGCGCTTCGATGTCCTCGTGGCCGCGTCGGCGTGGCACTGGGTCGACCCGTCCATTGGCTGGCGCCGGGCGCATGACGTGCTCCGTCCGGGGGGATGGATGGTGCTGCTCGGCAACGTTGTCGTCCGCCGGCCGGGTGTGCCGGAGGTGTACGCCGAGACCGCCGATCTCCACGAGCGGTTTTCCCCCGGCGATCCCGGCTGGGGTCATCCGCCGCTTGAGGACGAGGTGCGGATGACGGACGAGGGCTGGGGACTGGTCACAGACCCCGGCAGCTTGTTCGGCCCGACGATCGTTCGGTGGTACCCGGCTGTTCAGTGGTTCGACGGGGACGGCTTCGCGGATCTCCTCCGCTCGACGTCGATGTACCGCAGGCTTGAGAGCGACGTCCGTGAGCCCCTGCTCGACGCGATCGCCGAGCGCATCCGCACGCAGATGGGCGACCAGGCATCACGCCGCTACCTGAGCGTCCTCCGTGCCGGACGGCGTGCCGGGTGACCGTAGCGGCGACGGGAGTCCTCGTCCAAGTTGCACGCCGTGCGGGCTGCTGTCGTGGACTCGTTGCGTGTGCTCCATACCGCTACGGGGGGAACTGCTCCTCGCCTGTCGGCTCAATATGCTGCACCTGATTCATCGCCTGGCGGAGCCTCGCGAGCTCCCAGTACATTTGTCTCCGGGCGCGGTTCGAGTTTCCCAGCGGCCTATGCTCTGGCAGGCTATGCCACGGGTTGTAGCGGAGAACATCTGCGAATGCGAGCTGCTCGTCGGAGGTGAACCTCTGGGCCGGCAGCCGCAGCCGCGCCACCGGGACGTACGGGGAAAGCTGCTCCGGCCACTTGACCGTGGCATCCTCGATCGGCATCAGGAACGAGTCGGTCTGCACCTGCACCATGAAATCGAACTCCCACTGCCCCGCGGCAAGGGTCCTGACCATGGCGTCCCGCAGATAGTTCTCCGCAGGCCGCGCGGGGATCCTCGTCCTAGCCGGTGGTCGTGGCTTCAGCGAGTACTGGACGGCCTGACCCTCACCGAGCAAGAAAGGGACGTTGCTGTAGTACTGCACTTCGAGCGGGTTCGCTTGCATCGGCGAGTAGAGCAACTGCATGAACATATGCAGCAGGTGCGGGTCATACGGGTTGATGGCGTACGCCAGTGGCGCCTTTGCACGCACCCACCGCTGCAGCTTCGCGTTCTCGCGGATGTTCGGGGTGACGAAGCTCGCGGGGCTTACCAGGATCAGATCCTGGGTGAGCCGCTCGTCCTCCATCAGCTTTGGCCCGGGCATGCCCATAACCTTGATGCCGACCGAACACTGACCTAGATCCTCGATATCCGGCGGAGCGTACGGGCCGGGACCGGAGAAGCGGACCCATGCGGGATAGGTACGTGGCTCCGCGAACAGGCCGCGGCGAAGGTTCACCGGCAGGCCTGGCAGAACCGAGAACTCGCCGCGCAGCACACCGAACGTCTTGGTGTTGCCGAACCGCTGCGCGCCGCCCGGGAGCCAGTTCTCCCTGGTGAACTTGGCGATTTCGTCGATGGTCGCGCGGATGTGCTGTTCCTCGCCGGGAAGCAGCTGCTCCTCCGCCAGCCCCAAATGACCATCTTGACGCCGGGAGTTCTGCAGCGCCTGCGCCCATGTGAACAGCGGGGGCCTGAGCCATTTGTCGAATTGCGGCCGGTACAAGAACTCTGTCCGCCGTTCCAGCCGCCAGAACCAGAGGAACAGGTCGCTGAGCGGCCGGAAGACCAGGAAAGTGAGCAGCCCCTCGGGGTCTACCAGAGAACGCTCCTGCCCTGTGGGCTGCCCGGCTGGCACGATGCGCGGGAATCTCCTCTCTGTCCGCGGCACCCAGGCGCGGCGTCTCTGCGCGCTCAACGCGTGAAGTCCAAGGAGAAGTCGAGGACGTGGCGGCGCCCCCAGAAGACGATTCCGAGAAAGACTCCCGGGGCGATTTCACGGATCTCGTCCCGGATCCGGCGGGCAGCAAACGACGTCTTCGAGTAGTCGAGGACGATGCACGGGGCGCCGTCGTACCAGCTGTCCTGTTTGTAGATCACGGCTTCTATCGCCTCGATCTGAAGTGGCGTCAGGATGTTCAGCAGGCGCGCCGTGCGTGCGCTTACCACCTTTCCCCGCCAGGCGAGAGCGTAGGCCAGGCCGGCGGTCACCCGGGCCGGCAGGCCGCCCGTGCCGAGGAGAACCGTCCCGCGGCCGCGGCCGTCAGGGATCGCGCCGACCCTCCCTGAGCTGAACAGCTTGGCCAGCTTCGGTCTTGTCGCGGTGATCAGCGTTGCTGGATCGGCCGTATTTATCGTGTGCATGTTTCCCCCAGGTTGGTTATGTCACGTTCCCCGGGATGGGGAGTGATCTGGTCGCCGCAGCTGCGCCAGGTAGCGCAGAGCCGAGATGCCGGGAAGGAAGAGGTAGGCGCCTCCTCGTGTCCGCACGAACTGGGGTACGCCGCGGTAACGATGGCGCACTGGGCGCTGCGGAACGGTAAACGTCGCGCCTGCGGGCTGACGGGTGCCGGTGAGCGGGTCAGTGTCGTCGTAAAGTCCGCCGAACGTGGTGTTGTTCAGCCAGGTGTGCTGGACGAATTCGAACTGCCTGGACAGGTTGGCCGCCAGGCAGAGGAAATAAAGCCCGGTTTCGGGACGGCCGTTCCCGGCCTGCTCGTAGCTGCGCGCACGGCGCAGGAGGCGGTGCAGATCGCTGGTATTAAGCGAGCTGGCGGGGTTCGGGGGCAGCGAGTCGCGCGGGTTCGCCCGGCGGATGTGCGCGCCGATGGGGCAGACGAGCCCGAGCGGGTCAGCCTGATAGCCAAAGCCGTTATCGTCGCCGAGCG
>JBKQQQ010000723.1:0-2580 GCA_052144275.1 Streptosporangiaceae bacterium | reverse complement strand
GGGCGGAGCGAGCTCTTCCTGCTGATCCGTGCCGGTGCTCCTGGTCAGGTTCCTCAGGGTGCGAATCGCCAATGGTGCCCTTGCCGTGGTCCATACGTGCCTCGCGTCATCTGCCAGCGCATGAAGGCCAGCTCCGCCCGGCGGTAGGACCGGATGCTCGGCCGCCCGACCCGGCGGTCGTAGAAGCGGGCGGCCAACTCCAGGCGCCGGGCGGGATCGTCTCGGACGGCAGCAACCATCGCGGCGGCCTCGTCTTCAGCGGTCAAGTCCGGCACGGCACATCCTGTGCTGAGCGCCGACGATTGCTGGCCTGACCGACACGCCGGCCAGGCCAGCCTCCCTCACTAGCCGTCAGGAATCCAGCTGCCGTGGAAGCCGAGCGGGAGCTAACTGCCGTCAGGGTAGCCGCCGCGGTGCAAGACCATCGGGTAGTGCGGCAGGGTGACCGGGCGGCGGACAGCGGCTCGCCAGTTGTCCGGGTAGGGCTCCAGTCCCGCGAACAGGGGCGGTGGCTCACCGTCGGGTGCGGTGGCCAGCCCTTCCAGCGACGTCCGGAGAGCGTCGATCGCACCGCCGGTCAAGCGCTCACGCCAGCGCTGCTCGATCGTGCCGGCGAACTCGTGGTAAAGACGCTGCGCCTGCAGGCCCCGTGGGGTGAGGTGGGCGATCTTGCCGCGGCCCGCGGCCGGGTCCGGATCTTCGGCGGCTCGCTGCTCCCGGATCAAGATGCCCAGCGCCCAGCTGACGGCCTCTTTGGAGGTGCCGGTCAGCGGCGGGAGGTCGCGCCGCCGGGCCCCGTCCGCGCTCAGGACACGCAGCACGTTCGCGCTGATCGCAAGGGACGACCCCGCTTCGTGTTCGTACTCCAAAGCGAACGACAGCAGCACCCGGGACAGCAGCGCCGACAGCGGCAGACCGGCTAGGTCGACATGGCCCGCAGGCCGGAGCGCGGGATCCGGTCCCCGGCTGAGCAGGGCCGCGCCGAGGATCGGCAGGCAGTTGGGCAGTCCGGGATCATGCTGACTGGCCACGGTCACCAGGGACTCTCGCAGCCGGTCAACCTGGCCGGAGCCGAATCGTTCCCGCCAGCGCTGCTCGATGAGGCCGGGCAGCGGCAGCCACACCTCGCGGGCCCGCAGCCCCGCGGCGGTGGCGCGCAGGACGGCGTCCGGTCCCGGACGGCCCTTGTGGATCTTCCTGGCGGTGCCGTCGATGGTGATATAGCCCCAGCGCCGCATGCCATCCAGGTTGGTCCCGGTGCGCGCGCGAGCCTCCAGTTCGCCGACGGTGATCGGCTCGTCGGTGACGTGCCGCAGGCAGTTCTCCCACATGACCAGCGACACCAGCCAAGCGCCGTCACCGTGGACGGACGCCCCGTGATCGGTGGTGCGGTGCGGGAGGCGGTGTTCGGCTTCGTTGTCGAACTCGATCGTGAACGCGACCAGCGCCTGGGACAGCAAGGCCGACAGGGAGAGGGTGCCCGGCTGGGGGGCGGATAGCGCGGGTGACGTGGGCTGCCTGGGCTGCTTGGACCGTCTGGACGGCGTGGATGCCTGAGGAGCCCGGGGGCCGGCGCTGGCCGTGAGCAGGCCGGCCGAGCGCAGGCGCTCGCGTTTGGCGGCTGTCTCCTCGCGACCGGGAATGGTCCGCCACCCGGTCCGCGCGAGCAGGTCCTCGGCCTCGCTGGCGCCGAACGCGGACCTGGCCGGCTCTCCCAGGGCGGCCACCGCAGCCTGGAAACGGGCCCGGGCGTCCTCGTCGTGCTCCCTGGACAGTGACACGCTGATGGCCAGGCGGCTGCCGGGGGCAGCGACCTGGCGGAATTGCTCGAGCACGGTCTCGAGGACGGCTGGCTCCAGGTAGACGGCGACCCCTTCGAGCAGGAACAGGCTGGGCGTGGCCGTCTCGAGTCCGGCGGAGCGCAGCCGGTCCGCTACCGGGTCCCGGGTGAAGTCGGCCTCGACGAACCGCACGTGGGGCGCGGCGATGCCGAGCCGCTCCAGCCTTTCCAGCTTGTCCCGCTGGGTCGCGGGATGGTCCACCTCGAACCAGCGGATGCCCGGCTTGGCGTAGCGGAACGCGCGGCCGTCGTAGCCGGCTGCGCCGACCACGACCTGCCGCACGCCGCGGTCGATGGCGCTGACGACGGTCCGGTCGAAGAACGAGGTGCGCGCGGCGAGGTAGTCGTGCATCCGGTTCGCCGGGGCTACCAGCCCGGCCGCCACGTCGGCGGCCAGGGCATCGTCGGCGGCGGGAACGCCGTAGGCCGCGGGTACCCGGGAGAAGCCAAGCCGGTGCGCCGCGACCCGGCGGGCGGTTACTGAGGGGCCCCCGTCTTCCATGTCTGGTCATTGTGCCATCGGCGTGTCCAGTTCTTGACCGTCGAACGACGCCTCGGGATTGTCGCGAGCCTCGGCCAGTGTCCCGTCGGTCGCACCGGCATGACGGCCGCTGACTGATCGGTTCTGGTGATAGACCGATCTCAGATAGCCCATTTCCGCCTTGGTGTGGCCGGGGTTGACTGGAGCATGAACGGCTGGCTCGCCGCGCCACGACGGCACCCCATGATGGGCCGGCGCC
>JBKQQQ010000722.1:0-8115 GCA_052144275.1 Streptosporangiaceae bacterium | reverse complement strand
GCAGGCTCGCGATTCCCCGCCCCCGCCAGTGGTCAGCCACGGCGACCGCCACCTCCGCCGTCGAGGACTGCTGAAGCCGGATATACCGCGCGATCCCGACGACAGCCCCGTCGGGTGTCACCGCTGTCAGGGCCTCGTGGTCGCGGTGGTCAACCTGGGCGAGCTGCGAGCGTGTCCGGTCATCCAGCATTGTGACGCCGCCGAGGAAGCGCGCATGCCGCGTCTCTGGCCCCAGTCCCTCGAACCACGCGGCGATCGCCGCGACATCCCCGGTGGCCAGCGGCCGGACCACAACGGTGGAGCCATCGCGAAGAATCACCCGGTCCTCATCTGACTCGGCGGCACATGCCGGCGCGGCCATCGTAGGCGTGGCTCGGGGTATCTGAGTGATCATCGCGCACCCCCTCTTCCTGCGGGGCACGAGCGCCAGGCATTTACCGTTGCCCCCGGGGCCGTCCCTGCCCAGTGCCAAACGTCCCAGCACATAAGGACCTTAGCCCTTGCAGGCAGCCGACCAGCGCTCCACGTCGCCAGTCTCGAGCACAACCCGGCGATGGCAGGGTTCGAGCCGCCGCCCGGCTCCCCGCGAGCTCGCACCGCCCGCCGTGAACTCCAACGCTGTCCTTGGCAACCTCGCCCAGCTCGGCTCGACAGCCTCAAAACCATCCTCAAGCGCACACCCGGACAGGGCAAGGCTTACCAGCCAAGCCCTCTGTGGGTGCCAGGCCACCCGGTTCCGGCGAACCTCATGCCGTCGAAGAACTCTGCGTCCGTGACTGAAATGGCAACGGAATTACTGTTCGGTACGGGCGGGACGCCCTGCCAGCGCGGGTGGGATCGGCGCCAGATCGGCGGGCTATAGCGCACCGTAACAGGCCTCCAGTGAGCCAAGGCAGCTACGCATCGTGACAAGCTTGCCGTCGGATGGCGGTACGGCATGCGCTAGGGGTCCTGCTGGTCTCCGTTGAGGATGGCCACGACCTGGGCCAGTGCCTGGTCGCCGCCGACGTTGCCGGCGAAGACGATGTAGGGCACGCCGATGGCCTGGGGTGCCGCATCGATCGGGCGGAACACCGAGATCACGCCGGGAAACAGCTGGCCGGCCACCTCCGCGCGGCGGATGCCCAGGCCGTGCACGGCGACGTCGTGGGAGGTGATCCCGCCCTTGGCGATGACCCAGGCGGGCCGGGCGGGCAGCGCCTGCCGGACGGTCCGGGACAGGGCCGCGGAGACCGCGCGGGCGATGGCCAGGCTGTCCGCGGCGTCGCGGCCGCGGACCAGGGTGCGGCTGGTGTAGAGCAGGACATCGGAACGGCCCAGCGCCGCGGCGACCTGCCGGGCCGTATCCGCCACCACCTGGCCCGGGCCGGTGAGGACGGAGGCGACGTCGAGTTCGATGTCGGTGGTGGCGCCGCGCGCGCGCAGCGCGGCAACCTGCCGGCTGGTCTGGCTGACGTGGGATCCGACCACGACCAGGCCGTGCCCGCCGCGCCCGGCGCGGGGCCGGATCTGCTGGCCGCGAAGCGGCGCCCTGGGCGCCAGGCCGGCCAGGGCCCGCACGAACGAGGGCCCGGTGCGGAACAGGAACGACTGGCCGGCCCGCTCGGCCAGCAGCACCCCGCAGGCCACCGTTTCCAGGTCGGAGTACTCGGTGGCGTTGATGACGACCCACCTCCCGCCGTGCACGCCGGCCAGCAGGTCACGCACCCGGGGCGGCCCGCCGAGCCTGATGTCGGCCAGGCTGATGCTGGCGACGTCGCCGCGCTGGATCGTCCCGCCGCTTTTCTGGCTGATGAAGTCTTTCAGGTCTGATGCGGTGTAGCCGAACGCGGAATCCCGCGCGAATTCGGTCTGGCCGACCGGGACCAGGTCCGAGCCGGTGCGAGCCCAGTGGATGTCGGCAGCGGTCAGCCGGCCGGCCTCCAGGAACGCCGGGATCAGCAGCACGCCGTCAAAGCCGCTGCCGAGCACCTGCCTGCGGACCGCCTGCAGCGCCGCCACCTCCGCCATCACGTGACCGCGCAGCGTGGAATCGCTGCGGCTCAGCAGCTGCAGCCGCGCGCCCCGCTGTGCCGCGACGGCAATCAGGCCGCCGGCGGCCAGCGTATTGCGCTCGGCCGCGGCCGGCTCAGCCAGGCTGCGCGTATTGGTCAGCACGAAGCAGACCGGGGCCGCACCAAACGCGGCCTGGTAGGCGTCCTCCTCCAAGACGGTCACGACCTGGACGCCGTGCACCGCCTGCGACCCGGTCGGGTCATCATCGAGCACGCCCAGCAACAGCCCGTCCGCGGCACGCATCGCGCGGATCAACTCCCGGAGGCCATCATCATCCGGGATCGCTGGAGGTAGCCCGGAGAACACCTCCGACGCAGCTGGCAGGCGATCCCGCGGCAACCCGGCCCCTTTCTTCGTCGTCAGCGACGGTCATCGAGCACCTACGACCACGGTATCCGGCGCCTCATGGCCAGGCCGACGGCCACGCCGGGGCGTGGTAGCGCGGGCCGGCGGGCGCCCGTCACCTCACGGCCGGGTCAGGCAATTGCAAGCCGGATGCGCAGCTGCGTTCGTCGGGCCGGCGGAGCCCCAGTTCGCCAGCGAACGCGGCGGCGCGGTCGTATTCGCCGCGCGCCAGGTGCCGGTTGATCTCGGCATAGCCGTCGCGCCCGTTCCTGCCGACGAGCCCGGCCGGGTAGTACTGGGCCATCAGGTTGACGTAGGTGCCGGCGCCGAGTTCAGCCGCCACGAACCGCAAGATCGCCTGGGTTTGCTCCAGCATCCCTGGCATCACCAGATGGCGGACCAGCAGCCCGCGGCGGGCCAGGCCATCCTCGCCGAACCGCAGCGCGCCGACCTGGCGGTTCATCTCCGTGACCGCAGCCCGGGCCACCTGCGGATAGCCGGGCATCCGCAGGTAGCGGCGGGCATGCCCAGGCGTCCAGACCTTCAGGTCAGGCAGGTAGATATCCACGATGCCGTCCATCAGCCGCAGGCTGTCCAGGCTGTCATAGCAGCTGGTGTTGTACACGATCGGCAGCCGCAGCCCGCCCTCGATGGCGTGCGACAGCGCCTCCAGGATCTGCGGCACGACATGCTCGGGTGTCACCAGGTTAATGTTGTGGCAGCCGCGGTCCTGCAACTCCAGCATCATCGCGGCCAGTTGCCCTGGGGACACCGGCTCACCGTGCGCCTGCCAGGAGATGTCGAAGTTCTGGCAGAACACGCACCGCAGGTTGCAGCCGGCGAAGAAGATCGTGCCCGAACCGTTCCGGCCGCGCAGGCAGTCCTCCTCACCGAAATGCGGGAAATGCGAGGCCACGACCGCGTGCCGGCCGACCGCGCACAGGCCCCGCTGGTCGGCGAGCCTGTTCACCCGGCACAGCCGCGGGCATACACCGCACCGGCCCGGCCCCAGCAGCGCCCGCGACGCCTCGGCGCGGACGCCGACCTCCCCGGCGCCAAGGCCCTGGTAGGCCGGCCATGACCAATGCTCCATCACCTACCACCACCACAACCGTCACGACCGCCCGCTGCAGGCGGCAGCCGTCTGTCAGACCCGCCTGGGGACCTTGCCGGCCAGCGTGACCACCAAGCGCATCGTCCTGACCGCCGACACGTTGCCGTCACCCTGATCAAATAGCCCGGCGTCAGCCAAGGGGCTAAGGTCCCCCAGCCGCCGGCACCATGGCCTGCACAGAACGTCCCTTTCGGTACCGCACCCACGGCCGTGGTGACGAGCTGGGATCGGCGACATACGGGCGGATCAGGAGCGGCCGAGCGCTGTAGCTGGTCACGTTTCGTGACTGAGACAACCGTCTCCGGCCAGTTCACCATGGCGGTTACCCAGCAGAGCCGTCCTGTAAACGGACAACCGAAGCTGCTCTGAGCTGGCCATAAGGAGCCAACTTTGGCATGTATTGGGCGCGGATTCTCCCTTGAATTCGCTAGACCGCGTTATGGGCGCGGTGCGGTCGGCACACTGCGTTGTGGCGGGCTCTACTCGGATGGCTGTGGACTGCTGTGGCTACGGCGGTTCCGCGACCCGCACCGCCCTGGACGCTCTGGCCGTGACCACGGCATCTCGCCGGCCATCGCCTACCGGCGCCTGGACGATGTGATCACGGTGCTCGCCGATGAGGCTCCCGACCCGCACCAGGCCCTGGCACTGCGGGAGCAGATGAGCGTCAGGTCTTTATCGGGCCTTTCGTCCCTGTCAGTGCGCCGCCGCGGGGGTGCATGATGTGCCGGCCCGCATGGCTCTGCGACGCGCCCGCGGGTCAGGCGGGCCGCGTTCGTGGACACGTTCAATGCCGCGGAGGTGATGGCCGTGCGACCCGAGGATAAGAATGCACGCCAAGTCCAGCAGGCCTTTGCTAACGGCGCGACCCTGGCCGAGCTTGAGCAGCACCTGACATTCCTGCGCTCCCTCGGTGCCCCAGACGACGCCCATCCCAAGGTCGGAGTCAACGAGGACTATGAGGTCACCATGATGATCTGCGTAGTGGAGCGGCCCACGGCACAGGCCTCGACTACGTCTTAAAGGCCGCTCTGGCGCGCTTGCGAGCGGCCCGCTGGGGCCGGCCCTAGCCGCGTGCGAGCTGGTGCGCGCGGTCGACGAGGCATGCGCCGAGCAGGCCCATGCCCCCGTGAGCGCTGCGCCGCTCCCCAGGCTCGCGCAACAAGCCGCCGCGGCGGCGCGGTTGGAGCACGGGAAACTGCAGATGGCGGGACGTTTGGAGCGAATGGCGCCCAGCATTCCCGCGCCGAGCACCGGCCCGTCTGCCAGGCGGCTTATGACGAGCTCGAGCACGCCCGGCGGGTCTGGGTGCGGCTGACCCAGGGCCGGGCCGGGACCTTGCGCCGCACCGGCTGGCGCCATTACCAGGACCTAGGCCAGTCGTATGCGGCCCTGCCGGGCTACCTGCACGGGTACTGCGGCCGATCACCGTGGCGGCGGAACGGCGCTCGCTCACCGGCATACCACGCAGAGCCGGGTGTCGGTCAGCGGCGCAGCCGCGTCGGCGGCCGCACACAAAATCACCCTGTCTGCACTCGTCGCTGTCCTGCCTCCCGGGCAGCCGCCGACGAACAGAATTAGATCAGGAGCGCCAGCGCCGAGGCTGCCAGTCACCTTCCGTGACGAACCTCGCCGCCTCCGGGCAACCACTCATGACCGCCGCCTGCCCATGTCCCGGATGCTACTGCGAGTACCTGACGGCTGCGGCGCGGATCGCCGGCTCGTCATCGCGTTACGCCCGCAGTGCAACGTCTCCAGGACGACCGCACAAGCCCGGCATGATGCGGGCCTGTCGTTGGATTGGGCATCTCCCGTGACATGGATATGGATGGCGGCCCAGGGTGCGACCCGGCTGGGCCGGGACAGCTACAGGGCCGCGACGGTGGAGCACATACGGACACTGGAGCTCCCTGGCCGGGTCCTGCGGGTCGCCCGTACGGGCTGGGAAACCCGAATGGCCGCCGCCGCGCCAGCCACGCTGATGCTGGCCGGCGACCGGCCGCCCCTCGCCCGCGGCCAGCGCACGGATCAGGCACCGGCTGATCCGCGCCGCGAACCGCTTATCCGCCACGGCGGGCATCTCGCCCTCGTCTCAGAGCTCAAACGCCTGGTGGCAACGGTGGAGATGTTCCTCATCGCCGGCACAGGGAGCGCCGACGGCGTGTCGGCCAGGCACCGCGGCCGGAGAAAACCGGGGGTCTGAGACAGGTCGCTGGCGAGCACGCACGGGCTCTGCGGTGCGACAGGCACAATGTCCGGGCCCTGTCAGGACCGGGACTGGAATCCGTAGCGCCCGTGCAACCGGACGAACCTGGCCCGGGTGAGCACATGCCGCCGCTCCAGCCCGGATGCGGAACGCTCGAACAGCACCACCTGCTCACTCCCGCCCGGCCCGATTGGCTGCACCAGGCGGCCGCCGATCCGGAGCTGCGCTGCCAGCGGCGCGGGGACCTGCGGGAACGCGGCCGAGACCAGGATGGCATCGTACGGGGCACCCTCAGGCAGTCCGCGGCTGCCGTCGCCAGCCAGCACCTGCGCATTGCCGATGCCCTGCCGGGCCAGGTTCCGCCGCGCCTGGTCCGCCAGGTCCGGCCAGCGCTCGATGCTCATCACACTGGCGGCCAGGCGGGCCAGCAGAGCGGTCTGGAAGCCCAGGCCGGCGCCGATCTCGAGCACGTGGTCATCGCCGGCCAGGTGCAGGCCCTCGATCATCCGGGCCGACAGCGAAGGCTGCGTGGTCACCTGTCCGTGCCCAATCGGGATGGGCTCGTCGCGGTAGGCAGCCGCGACGTAATCACCGGGGACGAATCCGGCGCGGGAAATCGCGCTGATCGCCGCCAGCACCCGCTCATCGCCGATGCCAGCCGCCCGGGCCGCCGCGACCAGGTCCGACGGGGATGCGGCCCGGCTCATGACTGCCCGGAACGCAGCGCCAGCAGGCCGTCCGGCTGGAGGCCGGCCAGGGAACCGAAACGGCTGCTGGCCCGCTCCATCACCGTCCCCAGCCTGCCACGGCGCGTCCGCCTGCCGGGCGCGGTGCAACCGCAGTTTCCGGGCCTGCATGGGCGCCATCCGCAGGGCTGCCAGCGTGCCCGTGCCCGGGTGCAGCGACGCGAAGTACAGCAGGCGCAGGTCGCCCCGGTACCGCTCATGGCCGGTAATGCCTTCGTAGTCGTTAATGCAGTCCCCGCAGCCGTACAGGACCAGGCGCCGGGGGGGAATACAGATCGCCCTGTTCTGGTGTCATCGGCCCCGGCTATGAGATCGCGGTTGGCGTTGGTGGAACGCTGGCCATGAGGCAGTGTCGGTGCAGTAGCGAGGAGGGGGCGAGTTCAGAGTGATGGCGCTGGGTGCGGATGAAGACGCCGAGCGCCTCCCGCTGGGCCCGCCACGGGTCATTCGCGGCCACCTCCTTGCGGCCGCGAACTGCAGCACGCGGCAGCCCCCCTGTTCCAGGGCTGCCGCGTGCTGGTCCCGCCCCCGGGCCTGGCGGGCATTGGTCGTGCTGGTCGCGCCCCCGGGCGCGGCGGGCTTCCGCGTGCCTTATGCCACGCTCGGGCGGCGGCGGGCCTCAGGCGCTGTTGCCGCTCCCTCGCCGGGCAGCAGCGGGGAGGTCACTTTCAGCAGGTCGTCAGCGAATCTCCGCTGGCTGGCGAGCACCTGCTCGGCGAAGCCGAAGCTGCTGGCCACGACGTCATGGGCCTTGGGCAGCCGGTCGGCGAGCGGTAGGTCGGCGTAGGACACCTTCGGGGTGAAGTACCCGACGGTCTCGACCCAGGCTTTGATCGCGTGGAGCGTGATCTCCTGGCTCTTACGGATTGCGGACAGGAAACTCTCCTGCAGTTCCTGGTCGGCGGTAGTAGCCATCGTAGTCGCCTCCTCGTTGGTTTGGCGCTAACTATATCAAGCACTCTTGAGGTGCTAGACGGTGTGCTTGGCGTACCGCTTGGCATGCACAGCGCCGGTTGGCGACGCTCGAAGTCAGCGGAGACACCCGCGGATAAGGCCTTTCGGTCCTAGTTAGGTTTTGTCAGCAACTTTCATGTGAGCATCTTGTGCTCGAATTGCACCAGGACAAGCGCGCGGCTCCGCCGACGAGGCGGATTATCCCGGGGCTGGCGGTGATATGTTTTATCCCGGGGCTGGCAGTGATATGTTGCAGGGTGCGCCAGCGGCGGGAGTCCCTCTAGCCTCTGGGCGATGACATTTCCATCTTTCCCAGGCCCTGTCTCCAAGCCTATGCACAGGGCGGCCAAAGACAAGGCCGGGGGTCGCCCGGGGCCTCCTGGTGCCGCTCAGATCGAGTTCTGACCTGCGGAAACGCAACTCGGAAATTATTTAATTCTTGTCGTTATATCTACCCGGTCGAGCGTGCAGACAAGGCATCGCCGGGGTACCGCCGCTCTGGCCTGGGACTGATGTTCTCCTCGATCCAGGCGATCAACACGGCGCAATTGTGCCCACCCGGGACAGACGGTGATGCCTCGGCGGCCATAATCATGCTTGCCGATCTCTAATTGATGAATCATCAATTAATTTCTTAGAGAGTGCCGGGCGTCGGCGTATGACTCATCCCAGTGGTTCTCACACCGAGGAAAGGG
>JBKQQQ010000721.1:0-7475 GCA_052144275.1 Streptosporangiaceae bacterium | reverse complement strand
CGCCGCGGACCCGGCACCGCTCGTCTTCCCGCCGGGCAACGGGGTCCGGTTCACCATCGGGCGGACCCGCGACTGCGACCTTTGCCTGACCGACTTGTCGGTGTCCCGGATGCACGCCCTGCTGGTGCGCCGCGAGGACGGCTGGGTACTCAGCGACCTGGGATCGCACAACGGCACCAGGCTGAACGGCTGGCTGGTGCGCGAGCCCGTCCCGGTGCAAGCGGGCGACCGGGTGGAGTTCGGGTCGATGGCGTTCATCATCCAGGGCGATCCCCCGGCGGAGCCCCCCGCCCCCGAGGGACCTTCCGGGTAAAGGGCGCGGAACCGGCTAGAGTCGGGAAGCGTGACAACGGTTCTACTGGTCCGGCACGGGCTTACCGCGACGACCGGTCACGTGCTGACCGGATGGACGCCGGGCATCCCGCTCGATGACCGGGGCCAGGCCCAGGCGGCCGCGCTGGCCGCCAGGCTGGCTCCGCTCCCGCTCGACGCCATTGTCAGCAGCCCGCTGGAACGCTGCCAGCAGACCGCGGCGGCGATCGCGGCGACCAGGGACGGCCAGCAGATCATCACCGAAGATCGGGTCGGGGAGTGCCATTACGGGGACTGGACGGGCAAGCCGCTGAAGAAGCTGGCGCAAGAACAACTCTGGCGCGTGGTGCAGGCTCACCCGAGCGCGGTGACGTTCCCCGGCCCAGGCGGCGAGTCCATGCCGGACATGCAGCACCGGGCGGTGGCGGCGGTCAGGGAATGGAATGCCAGGCTCGGCCAGGACGCTACCTATCTCATCTGCTCGCACGGAGATGTCATCAAGGCCATCGTCGCAGATAGCCTTGGATTGCACCTCGATCAGTGCCAGCGGATCCAGGCCGATCCCTGCTCGCTGACCGTGATCAGGTATACGCCGCTGCGGCCTTTCCTGGTCCGGATGAACGACAGAGGGGGTGGAGTGGATGACCTTGTGCCACGCGCAGACGGTCACGGCCATGCCCGGGGTCGCGCTAAGGCGAGCAGCGACGGGGCGGTCGGCGGCGGCTCGGGCGGGGAACACGGGACTGACCCGGTGAACGGTGCCACCAGTATCCAGGCAGGCGCAGCTGCTTCAAGTGGCCAGCAGCCGGCGGACACGCGAGGATAGGACTATGCCGGTCTATTTTTATGACCCGCCGGACAGGTTCGTGGCCGGCGCGGTAGGGCAGCCAGGAGAACGGATCTTCTACCTGCAGGCGACTTCCAGTGGTCGCGTAACCAGTGTCGTCCTGGAGAAGTTCCAGGTGAGCCTGCTAGCCGAGCGCATTGACGAGCTTCTCGACGAGGTGCTCAGGCGGACCGGCGGATCACCCGACGTACCCGCCGCCGTCCCTGCGGGGCTGCAGGACGACGCGCCGCTCGACCTTCCGCTGCTCGAAGACTTCCGGGTGGGCGCCATCGCCTTGGCCTGGGACGGCGACGGCGGCATGGTGGTCATCGAGGCGCAGGAGGAATCGGACGAGCCGGTGGAGCCGCTGGCCGACGATCTGCCCGCTGACGGGCCGGGGGTGCTGCGGGTCCGGATCACGCCGGGCGCCGCCCGCGCCTTCGCCCAGCGCGCCGCCAAGATCGTGGCGGCGGGCCGGCCACCGTGCCCGCTGTGCGGCCTGCCGCTGGATACCGACGGACATGTCTGCCCGCGGCAGAACGGTCACCGCGTCGGCCATGCTTGAGCACAAGCGATCCGTGCCAGATGATGACGACGGCGAGCGGGCCACGCTTGACCTGCTCGCCAGCGGGAAACTGGAGATCGAGGGACGGCTGGTCGACGCGTCCAACGCGACGCTCTACTGCACGATCCGGACCAGCGGCCGCCCGAAGTCGGCCAGGACCGCGAAGGCCGTAGACAACTCCGGGGGTCAGGTCGCCTGCGTCTACAAGCCGATCGCGGGGGAGCGCCCGCTGTGGGACTTTCCGATGGGCACGCTGGCCGGCCGGGAGGTCGCGGCCTACGTCGTGTCCCGCGCGGCCGGCTGGGACGTGGTTCCGCCGACGGTCATGCGGGACGGGCCTTTCGGCCCCGGCATGTGCCAGCTGTGGATCGACCACGATACCGATGTGGACCTGATTGCCCTGTCTCGCCGCACCGACCACGCGGGCCTGCGGGAAATGGCCGTGTTCGATGCGGTGGTGAACAACGCCGACAGGAAGATCGGTCACTTGCTGCCCGTCACCGACGGACACCTGTACGGCTGTGATCACGGAGTGTGCTTCGCCGAGGACTACAAGCTGCGCACCGTCTTGTGGCAGTGGCGGGGCAAGACCTTGCCGAGGCGCTCGCTGGAAGCGCTGCGCCGCCTGAACACCCAGCTCAACGACGGCGGCCTGGAGGCCGAGCTTTCCTCGCTGCTAACCGCGAGCGAGATCACCGCCACCAAGATCAGGATCGACACGCTGCTCAAGCACCGCGTCCATCCCTACCCGCCCGCCGACTGGCCCGCCGTCCCCTGGCCTCCGGTTTAGGGTTCCTAGGGCAGACCCGCCTCGGTGTCGTCCGCGGCGGCCTGGCGCCAGTTCTCGGTAAGAAAGGTGAACGAGTACCGCAGCGCGCTCATGGCGTATGTCCAGTCGTGCGTGCCCGGCTGGACGTGCACGGTGACCGGCACGCCGTACTTGCGCAGCAAGCCGCCCATCCAGGCCGCCTGGCCCCGGATCAGCGGGTTGGGGTCGGATGCGTCCTCATCGAGAAGGACCTGCATGCCCCGGGCCTGCCACGGATGGGCCGACGGGGTGTTCCTCGCCACAACCGCGGCAACGTCGCCGAACATGTCGGACAGGTCGTTCACCACGAAGTAGCCCGCGATCGAGGTGACCTGTCCGAACACGCCCGGGTTCTGCATCGCGATGTTCATGGCCCCGTAGCCGCCCATGGAGAACCCGGCGATGGCCCGGTGCGCCGCGTCCCGCATGTGCCTTCCCTCGACGGCCGGAATGGCCGCGTCGACCAGCCGGTCCATCACCAGGTCGCTGCCGTCGTCCGAGTTCGCCCACTCGGTGTCGGAGTGCCGCTCGCCGTTCCCGTCGACGCTGGCGAAGACGAACGGCGGATAGCCCTCCTGGAGCAGCTTGTTCAGCGTCTGGGCGAGGCCGTAACTGAACGGGTCCCGGGCGTTTCCCGGGTACCCGTGCAGGAAGTACAGCACGGGGATGGTGGCCGAGTCCTCACCTGGCGGACGCCATACCCATACCGGGTGAGACTGCTTGTCGGACGGGCCGCGGATCTGCAGGACACTCACCGTGCCCTGCAGCCCGGCCGTGTTGATCGTTTCCCCGCTCGCCAGCCGCCTCACCCCGGACGGGAGCACCATCAGCACGCAGAAGACGGCAATGACGGCCGCACCGTCGAGTGACCGAGGCAGGCGGCGGGCGAACCGGCCCATCAAGTCAGATACCGCCCGGCTCTCCGGCGCCGCCGTGGCGCCGGAAGTAGCGCTCGAACTCACGGGCGATCGCATCACCGCTCGCCTCGGGCAGGTCCATCGCGTCCTTGGCCTCTTCCAGGGTGCGCACGTAGTCGGCGACCTCGGAGTCCTGCTGGGCGAGCTCGTCCACGCCGCGCTCCCAGGCGCGCGCCTCCTCGGGCAGATCGGCCATCGGCAGCGGTACGTCCAGGATGTCCTCGACGCCGCGCAGCAGCGCCAGCGTGGCTTTCGGGCTCGGCGGCTGCGCCACGTAGTGCGGGACCTGCGCCCACAGCGAGACGGCCGGGATGCCCGCTCCGGCGCAGGTGTGCTGCAGGACCCCGACGATCCCGGTGGGGCCCTTGTAGTCCACCAGGCCGGCGCCGACCCCGGTGCCGAGATTGGAGTTCGACGAGCCGACGGACACCGGCACGGGACGGGTGTGCGGCGCGTCGGCGAGCAGCGCGCCGAGCAGGATGATCAGCTCCACGCCGAGGGTCTCCAGGCCCTGTACCAGTTCCTCGCTGAACGCCCGCCAGCGCATGTTGGGCTCAATGCCGTGCACGAGGACCACGTCGCGGGACAGCCCTGTCGGCGGCGCAGTACCTACTCCCGGGGCATCGGTCGGCTGGGCGCGGGCGAGCGAGATCCTCGTCGTCGGCCAGATCAGTCGCTGGGTATGCCCGCCCTCGATCTCGACCACCGGCCGGTTGACCTGGAAATCGTAGAAGTCCTCGGGGTCGATGGCGCCGATGGGGGTCGCCTGCCAGGCGATGCCCAGGTGGTTGACTACCCCGCTGGCCGCCTCGCCTGCGTCGTTCCAGCCCTCGAACCCGGCGATGGCGACCGGGGATGCGAGTTCGCCGATGTCGTTGAACTCGATGGCTCGCCACCTCCCCAGCAAAATGCAGGCCGTCCCGTAACAGCCTACGTGGTCAGCCTTGCTCATTGGGTGATCGGCCGGCGTGTCAGGCGTGGTCTTGTATCAGCTGCGGCCTGTGATCGATCTGATCTAAGGACGCTTCGCGACGAACGCCTAGGCCTAGGATGAGCATCAATGAGCACTCTGCGGACCGCCCTCGCCGAGCGAGTCGTCGTGGCAGACGGGGCCATGGGCACCATGCTCCAGGCGAGCGACGCCACCATCGACGATTTCGACGGCTACGAGGGCTGTAACGAGGTCTTGAACGTGACCCGGCCCGACATCGTGGCCGGGATCCACGACGCTTACCTCGAAGCGGGCGCGGATTGCGTCACCACCAACTCCTTCGGCGCCAACCTGGGCAACCTCGGCGAGTACGGCATCGCGGAGCGGATCACGGAGCTGTCCGAGGCGTCCGCCAGGATCGCCCGGGCCGCCGCAGAGCGCCATGCTACGGCGTCTCGCCCCCGATGGGTCCTTGGCTCGATCGGCCCGGGCACCAAGCTGCCCACCCTCGGCCACACCACGTTCCGCGAGCTTCGCGACACCTACCAGGCCAACGCCGAGGCCCTGCTGCGCGGCGGTGCCGACGCCCTGATCATCGAGACCTGCCAGGACCTGTTGCAGGCCAAGGCGGCCATCGTCGGTGCCAAGCGGGCGGTGCTGGCCACGGCCTCGGACGCGGTGGTCATCGCGCAGGTCACGATCGAGACCACCGGGGCGATGCTGCTCGGCAGCGAGATCGCCGCGGCGCTGACCGCGCTCGAGCCGCTCGGCATCGACATGATCGGGCTGAACTGCGCCACCGGCCCCGGTGAGATGAGCGAGCACCTGCGCTACCTGGCCGCGCACGCCCGGATCCCCATTTCCTGCGAGCCTAACGCCGGCCTGCCCGTCCTCACCTCGGACGGTGCGCACTACCCGCTAACCCCGGCCCAGCTCGCCGACGCCCACGACAGGTTCACCAGTGAGTTCGGCCTGTCCCTGGTGGGCGGCTGCTGCGGCACGACGCCCGAGCACACGGCCGCGCTGGCCGGCCGGATGGCAGGCAGGCCGGCCACCAGCCGCAAGCCGCGCCCCGAGCCCGGGGTGGCCTCGCTGTACCAGCACGTGCCATTCCGCCAGGACACCGCCTTCCTGTCCATCGGCGAGCGGACCAACGCCAACGGGTCCAAGGCGTTCCGGGATGCGATGCTCGAAGGCAGGTACGAGGACTGCGTTCAGATCGCGCGGTCACAGACCAGGGACGGTGCCCACCTGCTCGACGTGTGCGTGGACTACGTGGGCCGGGACGGCGCCGCCGATATGCGCGAGATCGTCGGCAGGTTTGCCACCGCGGCCACGCTGCCGCTCGTGCTCGACTCGACCGAGCCCGCCGTGATCGAGGCGGGCCTGGAGATGACCGGTGGCCGCTCCGTCATCAACTCGGTCAACTACGAGGACGGCGACGGGCCGGACTCGCGGATCGCCCGGATGATGCCGCTGGTGCGCGAGCACGGTGCCGCCGTGATCGCGCTGACCATCGACGAGCGAGGCCAGGCACGCACCGCCGAGTGGAAGGTCGCCGTCGCCGAGCGGCTGATCGCGGACCTGACCGGGAACTGGGGGATGCAGGTCGAGGACATCATCGTCGACTGCCTGACGTTCCCCATCGCCACCGGCCAGGAGGAGACGCGGCGCGACGCGATCGAGACCATCGAGGCGATCGCCGAGCTCAAGCGCCGTTACCCGGCCGTGCAGACGACGCTGGGCGTATCCAACGTGTCGTTCGGCCTCAAGCCTGCCGCCCGCGCCGTGCTGAACTCCGTTTTCCTGGCCGAGTGCGTTCGGGCGGGCCTGGACTCCGCGATCGTGCACGCGGCGCGGATCATGCCGATCGCCCGGATACCCGACGAGCAGCGGCAGGTGGCGCTGGACCTCGTGTACGACCGGCGGCGGGAGGACTATGACCCGCTGGCGCGGTTGCTCGAGCTGTTCGAGGGAGTAGACGCGGCCGAGCTAAAGGCGAGCAGGGCCGCGGAGCTGGCCGGGCTGCCGCTGTGGGAGCGGCTGAAGCGGCGGATCATCGACGGGGAGCGATCCGGGCTCGAGGCGGACCTGGACTCCGCGCTCGAGCAGCGGCCCGCCCTCGAGATCGTCAACGACGTGCTCCTCGACGGCATGAAGACGGTCGGCGAGCTGTTCGGCTCGGGGCAGATGCAGCTGCCGTTCGTGCTGACTTCCGCCGAGGTGATGAAGGCGTCCGTGGCCTACCTCGAGCCGCACATGGAACGCAGCGGCGAGCAGGGCAAGGGCAAGATCGTCCTGGCCACGGTCAAGGGCGACGTGCACGACATCGGCAAGAACCTGGTCGACATCATCTTGTCCAACAATGGCTACGACGTCGTGAACATCGGGATCAAGCAGCCCATCTCGGCGATCGTGGCGGCGGCCGAGGAGAACGACGCGGACCTCATCGGGATGTCCGGGCTGCTGGTCAAGTCGACCGTGGTGATGCGGGACAACCTGGCCGAGCTGAGCTCACGGGGCCTGGCCGGGCGCTGGCCGGTGCTGCTCGGCGGCGCCGCGCTCACCCGGGCCTACGTGGAGCAGGACCTGGCCGGGCTGTTCGGCGGGCAGGTCCGGTACGCCAGGGATGCGTTCGAGGGCCTGCGGCTGATGGACGCGGCGATGGCGGTCAAGCGCGGAGTACCGGGCGCTAAGCTCCCTGAGCTGCGGACCCGCAAGGTCAGGGCCACGGCGACCGCCCGCGGACGGCAGGACGAGAGCGAGGCGGAAGACCAGGCCCGTTCGGACATAAGCACCGACGGGCCGGTGCCGGACGCGCCGTTCTTCGGGACTGAGGTGATCAAGGGCGTCCCGCTGGCCGAGTACGCCGCCTACCTGGACGAGCGTGCCCTGTTCATGGGCCAGTGGGGCCTCAAGCCGTCGCGGGGCAGTGCTAGCCACGGGGGGGCGAACCCGTCGTCCCCGCTGGCATCTCCCGCGCGCGGGACGAGTTACGAGGACCTGGTGGAGACCGAGGGCCGGCCGAGGCTGCGGATGTGGCTGGAGCGGATGCAGACCGAAGGGCTGCTCGAGGCGGCCGTCGTCTACGGGTACTTCCGGTGCGTGAGTTCGGG
>JBKQQQ010000720.1:0-3976 GCA_052144275.1 Streptosporangiaceae bacterium | reverse complement strand
CATTATCACGAGGCCGGCCGCTACCACGAGCAGGCGCTGACCCTGTTCCGCGAGATCGGCGAGCGGGCAGGTGAGGCCGAGGCGCTCAACGGCCTCGGTGATGCCCTGCTCGCGACCGGCCAGGCGGCGCAGGCCCGCGCGCATTACGCCGCCGCCCTCGTGCTGGCCAGCCAGATCGGCGACAAGCACGAGCAAGCCCGCGCACGTGCGGGGCTCGACAGCCGGGCCCACGGCGCTGACTCGCAGGTCAGTCCCGCGATGGCGGAGCGCGCCGGTCCCCGGCTCCCCCGACGGCGCCGGGGAACGGTGCGCTACGCGACGCCGCCGGGCTAGCCGACGGTGGTCTCGACGAGCGTCGCGGTCGCGGGGGTACCGCCCGTGGAGAAGCCGACCGCTGTTTCCGGTCCGCGGCGTGGTTAGCGGACTTGCGGGGGGACGGTTGCCTCTTCTGGTTCGGGGACCTTGGGTTCGGGCGGTGGCCCGGCGAGCCACTTCGATAGTACGAACGACACCACCACCGCCACGATTACCAGCGGCATTGTCTTGATGCCATCGGTGCCGAGGAAGAGGGTGGTGAGCAGGACCGCGGTCATCGGGAGCAGCAGCATTCCCGCGGTCATCGCGCCGATCCCGATCGCGGCGCCCGCGATCATCGGCAGGCCTGGCAGGTGTGACAGCGCGATCCCGCCCGCTGCGCCGATGAACATGCCGGGGAAGGTGGGGCCGCCGCGGAAGCTGCTCAGCGAGATGGAGTACGCGAGCCCCTTGCACACGATCAGCAGCACCAGCGCTCCGGCGGTGTAGCTTGCGGCGTGTTCGAGTAGCGGCGTCAGTGCCGTCTGGCCGGAGAACAGCACGTCAGATGACGGTTTCCCGGTTGCCTCGCCGAACGCGATCGCCAGCCCGGCGATGGCCAGGCCCGCTAGCGGGGTGAGCAGCAGCAGTCGCCGCTCCACGTGCGGGCGCAGGAACAGGGCCAGCCACTTGATCCCGAAGCTGACCACTGCCGCTGCCAGCCCGATGGCCAGCGCCCAGCCGAACTGGGCCAGATCCAGGTGGGCAGCCGGGGGGAGGTTCGGTACCGTCAGGGAGAATGTTCCGTATCCGGTCCACGCGTTCAGGCCGAGGAAGATCAGCGTCCCGAGCCCGGCTCCGAGCAGGCCGGGGATCAGCACGATGGTGGCCATGGGCCCGCCCAGTCCGGAGGCCTCCAGCAGCAAGAACGCCCCGGCCAGCGGGTTCCCGAGCAGCGTGCTGATCCCCGCGAAGCTCCCGGCCGCTGCGATGACCGCGTAGGTGCTGGCGGGCATGTCGCGCCTGGCCAGCTTGACCACCAGGACCGCCAGCCCGCCGCCCAGCGCGATCGCCGGGGCCTCCGGCCCGACCACGGCCCCCAGGCCCAGGCTCGCCACCGCCGCCACCAAGATGCCGGGCAGCTCGGCGGGCAGCGCCACGCCGCCTGGCTTAAAGCCGTCAGCGGGCGAGTGACCTCCCCGGCCGGGCAGGTACCTGATGACCGCCCCGACAATCGCCCCGGCCACCGCCAGCGGCAGCAGCGGCCACCAGGGTGGCTCGCCGTGGAAGCCCAGATCCTTGGGCAGGTCGGTGAACACCCACGTCTGGATGTCGGCGATCAGCTTGAGCAGCCAGTAGATCAAGAACGAGATCACAATGCCCAGGACCGCCGCCAGGATCAGCAAGGCCAGATATTTTTTGGTCCGCAAGACAGCGAAAGGATCTTTTGGCGTGGTCACCGACATCGCCTCCCCATCGGCGGCGGCCAGCCAGGCCCTGGCCGCCTCCTTTACATTGCCGCAGCGTCCCGGCAGGCAGGCATCACCCAGCGGGGATGATTCCGGACGCGCCGGACGGCGGCGAGCTGGACAGCCACAGCAGCAAGGCAAGACGGCGGCACCTGCGGTGCCGAACTTGGCGCTCCACTCGGTGAGGTGATCGAGTGCCGTGACCATGCGGTGGCAGCTGGATCCGGCATATCCCTAGGCGGCTAGGGCTGCCGGGCCGGGGGCGGGGCGATGAGGTCTTCTACCGGCTTGACGCCGGCGGTGCCGTTCTTGAGCCGCCACACCAGGCCGCCGAAGTACCACAGCGCGGCCAGGGCCAGGCCGTAGCCCAGCACCTTGTCGGCGCCGTGGAACGGTGCGGGGAGCGACAGGACCAGCATGATCAGGACGGTGTAGGCGAGCACGAAGCCGATGACGGGCCACGCCCACCGGCCGAGGTTGAACGCGCCGGGGATGCTGTCCGTGGTGCGCCGCTTGATCGCGTAGGCCAGGGTAATCAGGAAATAGATGATGTACGGGATGATCGCGGTCGCGCCGACGAGCGTGCCGAACGCGCTGGTCTGGAAGTACCCGTAGATCATCACGCCCACGTCGATCACGGCCAGCACCAGCAGCGCGATGATCGGGGTCTGGCTGCGCGGGTTGATCTTCCGCAGGACGCCGGAGAACGGCAACATGTTGTCTCGCGACAGCGAGTAGACCAGCCGGGCCTGGGCGCCTGAGCCGACAACCAGGATCGCGAACATCGAGAAGACTACGAACGCCACGAACACCTTCACCAGCCAGGACGGCAGCCAGTAGCCCGCGATGGCCAGCAGCGGCAGCGGGGCCGACTCGACCGTCTTGAGGTCGGGGATGGCGACAGTGAAACCGATCAGCGCGATCATGCCCAAGACCGCCGAGCTGCCCACCGCCCACAGGACGCCGCGCGGCACGCTGAACCGGGGGTTCACCGCATCCTCCGACATGTCAGCGGCGAGCTCGAACCCGACGAGGGTGAACGCGCCGAGCAGCCCGGCCAGCGCGAAGGCGTACCACGTCGGGTTATGGAAGACGGACGTCGTGTTGGTGAGGATGCCGACGCCATACTTGGTGGGCTTGGCGTGCACGCCCCACAGGATGAAGAGCAGCACGCCGAACACCACTGTCCCGATGATCTCGGTGAACACCGCGACGTTGTTGACCCGCGCCACCACCTGAATGCTGATGATGTTGATCACTACGGGCAGCAGCATCAAGATGATCGCTACCGAGAGCACCAGGTGCGGGCTCGGCGCGTTGACGTTGAACTCGCTGAGCAGCAGCGGGGCCGCGACCCCGAGCATGATCGCGCCGCCGCCGACGGCCATGTACAGTAGCCCGGCGAAGCCGACGAACCAGCCGTAGGTGGGGTTCACCAGCCGGGCGCTCCACTGGTAGGCGTAGCCGGCCAGCGGGATGCGGGTGCCCAGTTCGGCCACGACCAGGGCGATCATCATGTTGCCGACCCCGACGATCGGCCAGGTCCAGATCGAGGCCGGCCCCCAGTAGGACAGGCCGAACCCGTAGTTCAGGAAGATGCCGGTGGTGATGGAGATGATCGAGAACGCGATCGCGAACATGGAGAAGAACCGAAGCGACCGTCTGAGCTCCGGCTTGTAGCCGGCCCGCTCGAGGACCGCCTCTGGTGAGTCCGCCGCCAGACCCGCCGGGGCGGTGGCGGGTGCGGGCCGGTTGGGTTCGGCTGCTGTACTGGACATGCTGGTCCTCCTGCTGAGGGTAATTCGGCGGGCATTACTGGCCGATGTGCTTGCGGACAGCGGCGAACGCCTGGTCGGTCGCCTCCAGCGCCAGGGCGACGTCGTCGCCGGTCATGGCGGCGGACACGAACCAGTTGTGCCGGGGATGCAGGTAGGCGCCGCCGCGCAGGGCCTGCGCCGCGAACACGCCGGCCAGCTCGTGGTCCTGGTCCCCGGCGAAGGTGAGATACGGCATCGCCGGCGGCCCGGTGTAGCGCACGGCCAGATCCCACGACCGCGCCTGGGCCAGGATCCCGTCGCGCAGCGCGGAGCCCGTTCGGTGCATCGCCTCGATCGCCCCTTCCTCCCGCAGCGCGCCGATGGTGGCGATGGCGGCCGCCATGGGCACGGCGGAGAACCAGAACGAGCCCGTGACGAACACCTCCTGGGCCCCGC
>JBKQQQ010000719.1:0-14503 GCA_052144275.1 Streptosporangiaceae bacterium | reverse complement strand
AACCCGCTCAACCCCGAGACCATCGTGCTGGCGCTGGCTACGGTCGGCATGCTGCTCATTGCCCTGGTCGCGGTGGGCGGCTTCACAGTGCTGGCGCAGCGCCGGCTGCGCTCGCTCGGCATGCTCGGCGCCCTGGGTGCCACCGACAGGAACATCCGCCTGGTGGTCCGGGTCAACGGCGTCCTGGTGGGTGTCGCGGGCGCGCTGGCCGGGACGGTCCTGGGCCTGGCCGTCTGGCTGGCCTACCGGCCCACCGTCCAATCGGATGCCCACCACGTGGTCGGCGCGTTCCAGCTGCCGTGGAACGTGATCGGCCCGGCGATGGCGCTGGCCGTCGTGGCCACCTACTTCGCCGCCTCCCGCCCGGCCCGCTCGGTCACCAGGATCCCCGTCGTCGCCGCCCTGTCCGGGCGGCCCGCCCCGCCGAAACAGGTGCACCGCTCGGCGCTACCCGGCGTCGTCCTCTTCGTGGTCGCCGCGGCCCTGCTGTCGTACTCCGGCAAGAGCAACGGCAACGGTGGCGGCGCCCTTGAACTCGTCGGCGGCCTCGTCCTCCTCATCGTCGCGATCATCCTGCTGGCGCCCTTCTGCCTGGTGGTGCTGGCCAGATTCGGGCGGCGGGCCCCGATCGCGGCGCGCCTGGCCCTGCGCGACCTGGCCCGCTACCGGGCCCGCTCGGGCTCGGCCCTGTCGGCCATCAGCCTCGGCGTCTTCATCGCCGCCCTGGTCTGCGTGCTGACCGCTCAGCGGTACGGGAACGTCCTGGATTACGCCGGGCCGAACCTGGCCCCGAACCAGATCATCGTGTACACACCGAACGGCCCGGACGGGGGCGGCCCAGGCGGTGCTGGCCCGAACGGGGGACCCGGCGGAAGCAGCACATCCGGGACAGCCAGCACGCCGCAGGCCCAGGCGGCGGTCGCCCAGAACATCGCCAAGGCCCTCGGCTCCAACACCGTCATCGAGCTCGACGGGGCCGGCGCCTCGCTGCAGCACGCCGCGGCCGGACGTTCCTGGTCCGGACCGGTGTACGTGGCCACCCCCCAGCTTCTGGCGGCCTTCGGGATCAAGGCGTCCGAGGTTAACCCCGACGCCGACATCCTGACCGCGCGACCCGGACTATCCGGCATCTCCCAGATGCAGCTCATCAATGGCGACAAGGGCCAAGGCGGCCAAGGCAACGGGCCCGCCAGCTACCCGTGCCCCAAGGGCCAGTGCATCGCCAACCCGGTGATCCAGGAGGTCGGCGCCCTTCCGTCCGGCACCTCGGCCCCTAATACGGTGATCACCGAACACGCCATCCACACGCTCGGCCTGCAGACCAGCCCGCAGGGCTGGCTCATCCAGGCCCCGCACAATCCGACCGCGGCGCAGATCACCGGCGCCCGGCTCACCGCCGCCGCGGCGGGCATGACGATCGAGACCAAGAACAGCGCGCCCTCGTCGGCGGAGATCCTCAACTACGCCACGGCGTTCGGCATCGCCCTGGCGCTGGGCATCCTGGCTATGTCCGTCGGGCTGATCCGCAGCGAGACCGCCAGGGACCTGCGCACCCTGACGGCCACCGGGGCGAGCAGCTTCACCCGCCGGGAGCTGACGGCCGCGACCGCCTTCGCGCTGGCCCTGGGCGGTGCCCTGCTCGGCACGATAGCGGCCTACGTCGCCGCCATCGGCTACGCCTGGGCCAACCCGCTTGACGGCCTGTCCGAACTGTCCAACGTGCCCACCAAGCAACTGCTGTTCATCCTGGTTGGCATGCCGGTGATCGCGGCGGTCGTCGGCTGGCTGATGGCCGGCCGGGAGCCGTCCGCCATCTCCAGGCAGCCGCTGGAGTAAGGCAGTGCTAGTCCGGGGGGGCGACCCCCCGGACCCCCCGCGACCGGGGGGACCCATCCCGAGGGAGACCGTGCCCGGGCTACTGACGTAGGCCGGGCACGGACGGCTGGCCCTTGTCCTTGCGCTCCAGGATCTCCGCCGCGCCGCGGACCACGCACCGGAGCGGGTCCTCGACCACGACCGCGCCGATGCCGGCCGCGGTCTCGATCCGGGCGGCCAGGCCGGGCAGCAGCGCGCCGCCGCCGGCCAGCCGGACCTTGCCGCGGACCACGTCCTCGGCCAGCCCGGCCGGGATCTCGGACAGCATCTCCTGCACCGTGCCGGTGATCGCCGCCACGATCGGCTCGAGGGCGGCCGCGACCAGTTTTCCCGGCACGTCCTCCGACCGCGGCGTCCGCTGCGCGACGTCCAGGCCGACTACCTCGGCGGAGCCCTGAGCCCCGCCGGTGACGCCGAGCGTCGTCTTCAGGTGCCGGGCCGCGCGCTGGCTGATGATCAGCCCGAGCTCGCTCCGCGCGGCCTGCACGATCGCGTCGTCCATGGCGTTTCCGGCCTTGCGCAGCGACTGGGACCGAACCACCCGCCAGCCGGCCACCACCGCGACCTCCGTGGTGCCGCCGCCGATGTCGACCACGAAGCCGCCCGCCCCGCCGTCCAGGTCGAACCCGGCGCCGGCCGCGGCGGCCACCGGCTCGTCGATCAGCCGGACGTTGTACCTGGGCCGCCGGACGCTCAGCGCCGCGATGATCGACCGGCGCTCGACCGGCGTGGCGCCGCTCGGCACGCACACCAGGGCGTTGGCCCGCACCAGGGGACCCAGCAGCGGGCTGCCGCGCTTGCGGGCCCGGCGCAGGAACGTGTGCAGCATGGCCGCGGTCGCGTCCAGGTCCGCGATGACCCCGTCCCGCAGCGGGTGGATCACCTGGATGTCCTGCGGCTCCTTGTCGGCGAGCGCGTCCGCCGCCGCGCCGACCGCCGCGACCTTGCCGATGGCCGTGTCGATGGCGATCGCCGTCGGCTCCTCGAGCACGATGCCGCGGCCAGCGACCCAGACGAGCGTGTTCACGGTGCCAAGATCGATCGCCACGCTACCGCGGAAGCGCATGATGCTCCCCTCTATCCCACGTGACGCCCTTCAACACCCGTACGACTTTGGCCTGGACGAGTTCGCTCTGTTCGATTTCCGGGCCCGCCCCGCCACGTGACGTTCGCTAAGCGTACCAACCGGTATTCTGCGCGGGCGAGCTGATGGATCCTGAGGGTGGCTTGTGGTTTTTTGATCTGATCACGGGTGTTATGGTCATCGAGGCCGGTGGAGGGAGACGTTTCATGCGTATACCGCGGCTGGTGGCGATGGCGATCGGTGTCTGCGGGCTCGCCGTCGCCGCTGCGGCCGCCGGGCCCGGGTCGGGGGATTGGAGTCCGGTTGCCGCGCACCCCGCGGCTGCGGGTCCTGCCGCATCTTCGGCTTCTGCCCTGGCCGACGTGGCCGTCCAGCCGGGCGTGCAGCGCGCCGGCCGCGTGCAGGCCAGTCCGCCGACCACTGCTAGCTGTGAGAAAGCCTACAAGGTCGCGTGCTACCAGCCGGCCCAAATCCAGCAGGCTTACGGCCTGCCCGCGGTGTACGCCAGCGGCGTGACCGGCAAGGGGAGCACGATCGTCATCGTCGACTCCTTCGGCTCGCCGACGATCAAGAGCGACCTGAGCGTGTTCGACGAGATCTTCGGCCTGCCCGCGCCGCCGTCGTTCCAGGTGATCCAGCCCGCGGGCAAGGTGCCCGCCTACGACCCGGCCAACTCCGGCATGGTCGGCTGGGCGGGCGAGACCACGCTGGACGTGGAGTACGCGCACACGGTCGCGCCGGGCGCCAGCATTGTGCTGGTCGAGACCCCGGTGTCGGAAACCGAGGGCGTGCACGGCTTCCCGCAGATCGTCACGGCCGAGGAGTACGTGCTCAGGCACCACCTCGGCGACGTGATCAGCCAGAGCTTCAGCGCCACCGAGCAGACCTTCCCCAACGCCGCCGCGGTCCAGGCGCTGCGCGGCGCCTATCAGCTTGCCGCCCGGGACCACGTCACGGTGCTCGCCGCGGCGGGCGACTCCGGCGCCGCCGACGTCAAGCTGGACCAGAGCAGCTACTACCCGTTCCCGGCGACCTCCTGGCCGGACAGCGACCCCCTGGTGACCGCGGTCGGCGGCACGCAGCTGCACTTCAACGCGCACGGGACGCCCACCGCGCCGACCGTATGGAACGACACGTACAACGAGGCGACGATCGAGTACACCGACGGCAACGCGGGCCCGAACCCGCTGGCCGGCGGCGGCGGCAAGTCCATCTTCTTCAGCCGGCCTTCGTACCAGAACGCCGTGCGGAACGTGGTCGGCAGCCAGCGCGGCGTGCCCGACATCTCGATGAGCGCGGCCTGCGACGGGTCGGTGGTCACCTACGGCACCTACGGCGGCCAGCCGGCCGGCTGGACCCCGGAGTGCGGCACCAGTGAGGCCACGCCGTTGTTCGCGGGCATCGTCGCGCTGGCCGATCAGGTGGCGGGGCATTCCCTCGGCCTGATCAACCCGGCCCTGTACAAGCTGGCGGCCGAGGGCGCCCCCGGCATCGTCGACGTCAGGTCGGGCAATAACACGGTGTCGTTCAGCCAGGGCGGACACGAGTACACGGTGCGCGGTTTCACCGCGACGCCCGGCTATGATCTGGCCTCGGGGGTCGGCACGGTGAACGCCGCGTACTTCGTACGGGAACTCGCCTTGGCGGCTGGTCACTGAGGGACTTTTTTCCGCCGAACGAGGCGTGGTCCGTGCCCTGGGAACGCTGTAGCCATCTGATGTTTACGTGTCGGCGGCCGGCGGGCGGTGCGGAGCGCGACGCGATCGGCCTGGTGGGACTGACCCGGCCGGACTGCCCGGGTCAATAGGTGTGAAGCATGGCTGTCGACGCCTCTGCGCGAGATACATTGTCTGCGTGTGGCGGCACCCATTAACGCCGCGTACTTCGTGCCTACCCCCGCTGTGACCTCGCATTTCCCGGTGGAATCACCCGTACCACTCCCCGCCTGCGGCGGTTAAGCCCTACCCGGGCGGGAAGTGGGAGAAACCACCCGGACAGGCGACACGCAAGGAGGAGAGGAAGCGATGGAGGACGTGCTCGATGTCCTGGCCGAGGACCACGAAGAGATAAGACAGGCGCTGGCCGAGCTTGAGAAGGGTCCGACCGCAGCGACCGGCGCTACCGAGGATCAGCTGATGCTGCGCAAGATCATGACCGAAGAGCTGATCATCGAGGTCTCCAAGCACGAGGAAATCGAGCTGACCTGGCTGTGGCCGGCCGTGCGCGAGCATGTGCCCGGCGGGCACCAGCTCGCCGACCGCGGCATCTGCGCCGAGCTCGAGATCGCCGCGCTGCTGGCCGAACTGGACAAGCTGGACGCCAGCCAGCCGGAGTTCGAGGATTTGCTCAGCCAGTTCACCCAGGTCGGCCGGGAGCATTTCGACTTCGAGGAGCGGCAGGCCTGGCCGCGGCTGCGCTCCGCCCTGGCCCCCCGGGCCGCGGCCGAACTTGGCGGCAAGATCCTCCTGGCCAGGCAGTCCCTGGCCGCCCGGCCCAGCCCGCAGGTGCCGTCCCAGAGTCCGCCGCGGTCTGGTGAGGGTGCTCGCCATGGTTCGTTCGGCTGAGAGAATGCTCTGTGATGAGCGTGAATCTGCAGCGCGCCTTCAGCTATCTATCAGGTTCGTGGTGCTCACTGGAGAGGGACAGGACCAGCCCGGGCCACGCCCGGTCGGCCCTGGCTTCCGAGCGACCCGGACGCCCACAGCTAAGGCGTGATTCAGATGCAGGATTACAGCGGCTACGGCCAGCCGCCCACGGGAGACTACTTCGGTTCGACCTCCCCCTTGCCTCCCATGCCTCCCCGTCCGCCCAGGCGCCGTATCGGCCTGCTGAGTTACCTGGCCGTCGCGCTGGCGGCGGGCGCGCTGGGAGCGGGCACGGTGGTGGCCCTCTATCACCCGGCGGCGAACTCCTCGCCGTCGGCGCAGCCGAGCAGCAGCGCGGTCGCTCCCGCCCCGCTGCCCAGCACTGCGGTACCCACGCCGAGCAGCGGCGGGTCCGGCGTGTCCGGGAGCATGAGCAGCGTCGAGCAGGGCCTGGTGATCATCAACACCACGCTGCAGTACAGCAGCGAGCAGGCCGCGGGCACCGGCATGGTGATCAACGCGAACGGCCTGGTGCTGACGAACAACCACGTCATCGAGAACGCCACCAAGATCACCGCCACGGTCGCCTCGACGGGCAAGAACTTCGTGGCCAAGGTCGTCGGCTACGACGTGACCGGCGACATCGCGCTGCTCCAGCTGCAGAACCCGTCCGGCCTGCACGCGGTCCCGATCGGCGATGCCAGCAAGGTCAAGACCGGGGACTCGGTGACCGCGCTCGGTAACGCCGAAGGGCGGAGCGCGATCCTCCCCGCGCCCGGTCAGGTCACCGGGCTCAACCAGACCATCACGGCCAGCGACCAGGGCGGGACGGTCAAGTCCGAGACGCTGCACGGGATGATCCAGACCAACGCGGACATCGTGGCCGGCGACTCCGGCGGCCCGCTGGTCAACTCGGCCGGCCGGGTCATCGGCATGGACACCGCGGGCAACAGCGTGAGCTTCACCCAGCAGCAGACGGTGGCCGGCTTCGCCATCCCGATCAACACCGCCTTGTCGGTCGCCCACCAGATCGCCGAGGGCCACGCCAGCTCCGCCATCGTGATCGGCTACCCGCCCTTCATCGGGATCTACGTCGGTCAGGGGACCGACCCCAACCCGCAGGACCAGGCCTCGCAGGAGCAGCAGAACAACAACGGCTTCGGTGGCTTCGGCGGGTTCGGTAACGGGAACGGCGGCACCTCGAGCTGCTACACCAGCAACGCCAACCTGTCCGTCCCGTCCACGATCGCGTCGGTGAACTCGGGCACGCTGGTCATCGGAACGATCTGCAACAGCCCGGCCGCGGCCGCGGGACTGACGGCCGGTTCGGTCATCACCGGGCTGAACGGCCAGACGGTCGGCTCGCCGCAGAGCCTGACCGACATCATGGCCAAGCTCCACCCGGGCGACACGGTGCGCGTCACCTGGGTCACCCCGTCCGGCCAGCGCAAGAACGGCAACCTGGCCCTCACCGCAGGCCCGCCCCTGTAAGGAGTCCCCCGGCCCCGCAAAACCCGGCCCCGCAAAACCTGGCGCCTGAGGCGGCGCCCCGCTAGTCGCCTCAGGCGCCTCGCCGTCCCCCGGGCCGTCCCCCGGGCCGCCCGGCGGCCTGACCCCATGGACCCCCAGGGCACGCCCCCGCACGTTGCCGCGGTGTGAATAATAAGGTTAAGGCAGCCCCGGGGGTTCAAAAGGCGGCGTTCGGTCGTCACACTAGGTCGTGTGTACGACTTCGACGTGCTGGTGATCGGCTCGGGGCCTGGCGGCCAGAAGGCAGCCATCGCTGCGGCGAAGCTCGAGCGGCGGGTGGCGATCGTCGAGCGCAAGGACATGATCGGCGGCGTCTGCCTGAACACGGGCACGATCCCGTCCAAGACCCTGCGTGAGGCGATCCTCTACCTGACCGGCCTGGACCAGCGCGAGATGTACGGCCAGAGTTACCGGGTCAAGGACGAGATCACCATCGCCGACCTGGCCGCCCGGACCGCCCATGTGGTCGGCCGCGAGATGGACGTGGTGCGCAACCAGCTCACCCGTAACCGGGTCACGGTGATGACCGGCACCGGCAGTTTCCTCGACCCGCACACCGTGGAGGTCGACGGCGGCGAGGGCCGGGTCCGCCGGGCCAGCGCGGACAAGATCGTGATTGCCACCGGCACCCGGCCCGCCCGCCCGGCCAGCGTCCAGTTCGACGAGCGCACCGTCATCGATTCCGACGGGATCGTCCACCTGCAGGCGGTCCCGCGCTCGATGGTGGTCGCGGGCGCCGGCGTGATCGGGATCGAGTACGCGTCCATGTTCGCGGCCCTCGGCACCAAGGTCACGGTCGTGGAGCAGCGGGACCGGATGCTCGAGTTCTGTGACGTCGAGGTGGTCGAGGCGCTCAAGTACCACCTGCGCGATCTCGCCGTCACGTTCCGGTTCGGCGAGACGGTATCCTCGGTCGAGGCGCGGCCCGAGGGTGCTATCGCGACGCTGCTGAGCGGGAAGAAGATCCCGGCCGACACCGTCCTGTACTCGGCCGGCCGGCAGGGGGCCAGCGATCACATCAACCTCGAGGCGGCCGACCTGACCGCCGACAAGCGCGGCCGTATCGTGGTGGACGAATTCTTCAGGACCGCGGTGCCGCACATCTACGCGGTCGGCGACGTGATCGGTTTCCCGGCGCTGGCGTCCACGTCCATGGAGCAGGGCCGGATCGCGGCGTATCACGCCTGCGGGGAGAAGCTGCACGCGGTCGGGGACCTGCATCCGATCGGCATCTACAGCATCCCCGAGATCAGCTTCGTGGGGCGGACCGAAGAGCAGCTCACCCAGGACAACGTGCCCTTCGAGGTCGGCATCTCGCGCTACCGGGAACTGGCCCGCGGGCAGATCATCGGCGATTCCTACGGGGTCCTGAAGCTCCTGGTGGCGCTGGACACCAGGAATCTGCTCGGCGTCCACGTGTTCGGCACCGGTGCCACCGAACTCATCCACATCGGCCAGGCCGTCATGGGCTGCGGCGGCACGGTGGACTACCTCGTGGACGCCGTATTCAACTACCCCACCCTGGCCGAGGCCTACAAGGTGGCCGCCCTGGACGCGATGAACAAGATGCGGCAGATCGCCCGCTTCGCCTGAGGCGGTGCTGGCCCGGGGGACGACCCCCCGAACCCCCCGCTGCGCTTCGCGCCCCGCTACGGTTCCCGCCGTAGTATCGCACGGCCGGAGGGGCCACGGCCCCTCGCGGACCGCGCGATCGCGGCTGGCGCCGCGTCAGCCGCCGTAGCGGGACATCGCCGGAAACAAACGGAAACATAGCCGTGATGCGCGGTAAACGTGCCCAGCGTACGCTTCGGTTGTGGCGGACATTTTCGATGGCTACCGGCTCGCCCAGGCCTGGGACGAGATGTTCGCGGCACCCGGCAAGCCCCGCGCGCCCTACGACGCGCTGGTATCCGTGCTGCAGCCGATGGATCCGGCCGAGCTGCGGTTCCGCGCCGACCAGCTGGCGCGCGTGTTCACCGACCGGGGGGTCACCTACGACTTCGCGGGGGAGGAGCGGCCCTTCCCGCTCGACCTGATCCCGCGGGTCATCGACGCGGTGGAATGGGACCTGGTGTCCCGGGGCGTGCGGCAGCGGGTCCGCACGCTGGAAGCCTTCCTGGCGGACGTCTACGGCCCCGGCCGTGTCTTCGAGGACGGGGTGATGCCGTGGCGGCTCATCTACACCTCGCCGCGCTTCCGCCGGGAGGTAGCCGACTTCGCGCCGCCGAACGGTGTCCGGGTCCACGTGGCGGGCATCGACCTTATCCGCGACGAGCAGGGGCGGTTCCGGGTCCTGGAGGACAACGTCCGGGTGCCGTCCGGCGTGAGCTACGTGATCGAGAACCGGCTGGCCATGACGCGGACGTTCCCCGCGCTGTTCGCGGACCAGAGCGTGCACCGGGTGGACGATTACCCGTCCCGGCTGCTGGCCGCGCTGCGCGCCGCCGCGCCGCGCGGGGCGTCGGATCCGTGCGTGGTCGTCCTGACCCCGGGCGTGCACAACGCCGCCTACTTCGAGCACACGCTGCTCGCCCGGCTGATGGGCGTGGAGCTGGTGGAGGGAAGGGACCTGTTCTGCTCCCACAACCGGGTCTACGTGCACACCACCCGGGGGCGGCGCCCCGTCGACGTCATCTACCGCCGGGTCGACGACGAATTCCTCGACCCGCTGCAGTTCCGGCCCGATTCGGTGATCGGCTGCCCGGGGATGATCAACGCGGCGCGGGCGGGCTACGTCACCATCGCCAACGCGGTCGGCAACGGGGTGGCCGACGACAAGCTCGTCTACACCTATATCCCCGACCTCATCCGGTACTACCTGAGCGAGGAACCGATCCTCGACAACGTGGAGTCCTACCGGCTCGATGACCCGGAGATCCTCACCTGGGCCCTCGACTCGCTCGACGAGCTGGTGGTGAAGCCGGTGGACGGGGCGGGCGGCGCCGGCATCGTCATCGGCCCCAAGGCATCGGCGGCCGAGCTGGCGGTGCTGCGCGAGCGGCTGCTGGCGGACCCGCGCGGCTGGATGGCCCAGCGGCCGGTCGCCCTCTCCACCTCGCCGGTGCTCATCGGGGAGGCGCTCGCGCCGCGGCACATCGACCTGCGGCCCTTCGCCGTCAACGACGGCGAGGACGTGTGGCTGCTGCCCGGCGGCCTGACCCGGGTGGCGCTGCCGGAAGGGGAGCTGGTGGTTAACTCCAGCCAGGGCGGGGGATCGAAGGACACCTGGGTGCTGGCCGGGCCTAAGTCAGCCACCCCGGAGCCGCCGGCCGTGCCGTTCTCAATGCTGGCCGCCCAGTCGGCCGTGGCCAGGATGACGGTAGGCCGGCAGAGCGGCCCGGAGCAGTGAACGATGAGCTGCTCAGCCGGATGGCCGAGACCCTGTTCTGGACCGGCCGCTACATCGAGCGGGCGGATGACACGGCGCGGCTCATCGACGTCTACGTGCACCGGCTGCTCGGCGATGCGGCGGCGGGATCCGGTGCGGACTGCGGTCCGCTGTTCGGCATCCTCGGGGTCGAGCTCGATCCGGAGGCCCAACCCGACGTCGGGGCCGCGTTGTTCCGGCTGGCCTACGACATGAAGAGCCCGAGCGCCATCGCCGGCGCGGTGCTCGCGGCCCGGGCCGGCGCCCGCGGCATCCGCGAGGTGATCTCGAGTGAGATGTGGGAGTGCCTGAACGTGGCCGGTCACGGGCTGACCGGCCAGCGCCGCGCCGCGGACCGGCTGGGGCCGCACGTGTTCCTCCGGTTCATCAGGGAACGCGCGGCGCTGTTCTTCGGCCTGGCCGACTCGACCATGAGCCACGATGCCGCCTGGCGGTTCCTGGTGCTCGGCCGGTCGCTGGAACGGGCCGACATGACGGCCCGGCTGCTGCTGGCGCGCATGCCGGGGCCGCCGGAGGAGAGCGGGCCGCTGCTGCTGCACGCCTGCGGTGCGTATGAGTCGTTCATCCGGACGCACGGCTGGGTCGCGGAGCCGGCCGTGGTGGCCGAGTTCCTGCTGCGCGACCGGCTGTTCCCGAGGTCGGTGCTGTATTCGCTGGTGGCCGCGGAGGACTGCCTGGTCGCCCTGAACCCAGGCCCGGTCCGGATGGGCATGGACGATCCGGCCCGGCGCCCGGTCGGCCAGCTCCGGACCAGGCTGGAGTACGCCGAAACCGGGCAGCTGACCGAACAGCTTCCCGAGCTGCTCAGTCAGCTGCAGCAGGCCTGCGTGGAGGCGTGCGAGGCGATCACCGGGCGGTACTTCCAGTACGAGGCGCAGGTCGCCTGGGAACGGGACGGCTGAGCGTGGGCTGGCGGCTGCGGGTGGTGCACACCACCCAGGTCAGCTACTCCGCGCCGGTCCGGGCCTCGTACAACGAGATCCGGATGACCCCGCTGACGCTGTCCAGTCAGGTCACCCTGGAGAGCCGGGTCTCCGCAGGCCCGGGGGTCCCGGTCTGGACCTACTGCGACTACTGGGGAACATTCGTCAGCGTGTTCGACATCAGCGAGCCGCACGAGAGCCTCGCGGTCCGGGCCCAGGCCACGGTCGAGACCGGCCAGGCGCTCGGCGCCCCGCCTCCGGTGCTGCCCTGGGAGGAACTGCGGGCGCAGGCGGTTTCGGGCCGGCTGCTCGAGTTCCTGCTGACGACCCCGCTGACCACCGTGACGCCGGCCGTCGCAGCCACCGTCCTGGACGCCGTGCACGACGCGGACCCGGCGCAGGCGGCGGAGGAGATCGCCGCGCGGGTCCGGTCGCAGGTCAGCTACATGGCCGGCGCTACGGGGGTGCGGACCAACGCCCAGGAAGCCTGGGATCAGGGCCAGGGGGTGTGCCAGGACATCGCGCACGTCACGGTGGCGCTGCTGCGCGCGGCTGGCCTGCCCGCCAGGTACGTCTCCGGGTACCTGCACGCCGACCCGGCGGCCGAGCCCGGGCAGACCGCGGTGGGCGAGAGCCACGCCTGGGTGGAGTACTGGGCCGGTTCCTGGCGGGCACTCGATCCGACCAGCGGCGCGCCGGTACGGGAGCGGCACGTGGTGGTGGCCAGGGGCCGGGACTACGCTGACATCCCGCCACTCAAGGGCATCTACCACGGTGCCCCGACCAGCGCGCTCGACGTGACCGTCGAGGTCACCCGGCTCGCCTGACCCCCGGCCCGCCGTACCCCGTCTGGGCGCAGCCGCCCCCGTGAATCATCCTCCAGGGGTGACGGCCCTTCCCGTCGTTGTCCCGGAAACTTGTGGTGGTGGCGCTCCGCGGATGCCGGGGCCAGAAGGGAGACAAACCATGGACATCGGCCCGGTGGAATATTTGATTCTCGGCTTCCCCGGCAACATGTTCACCGGTCAGATCGTGCCGGAGCTCGCCAAGCTCATCGACAGCGGACTGGTCAGGATCATCGACCTCACGTTCATCACGAAAGATGCCGACGGCCATGTGGACGTGGTCGAGTACGACGCTGTCGAGGAGCTGGCCGCGTTCGCCGGCCTCGACGCCGAGGTGGGCGGGATTCTCACCGAGGCAGACGTCGCCTACGCCGCTCAGGAACTCGAGCCGAATTCCTCGGCCGCGCTGCTCATCTGGGAGGACACCTGGGCGGCCCCGTTCGCAGCAGCGGTGCGCAACGCCAACGGAGTAATCCTCGAAGGCGCGCGAATCCCGCGCGAGATCATCGAAGAGGCTGTCGGCGCCCTGACCGACGCTCTCACCTGAGATCGGCAAGCCCACACCATTCGCGCCGAATGGCCCCCGCCGGCGGCGCCAAGACAACAGGAGGCGATTGACATGCCGATTCGACGACGTCGACCCGTGGCCCGACTTGCAACGACCGCTGTCGTGGCCGGGACCGCAGCCCACATGGGAGCCAAGTCCGCGCAGCGGAGCGCAGCCGCCGCCCAGCCCCAGGCGGCCCCGCCTGAGGCTGCTCCAGCGGATGAATCCGCCGCGCCCGAGGCCGCCGCGCCCGAAGCCGCCGAGAGCTCGGATATCGAACAGCTCAAGCAGTTTGCCGCCCTCAAGGACCAGGGCATCCTCACCGAGGAGGAGTTCGCCGCCAAGAAGGCGCAGATCCTGGGGCTCTGACTCAGCGTTCTTGGCAGGCGTCTACTGTCTAGTTACAGTAGACAGATGGATGAGAACCTGCTCGCCGAGGCGAGGCAAGCCATGGAAAGGCTGATCGACGCGGAGCGCGACGCCGAGACGGCCCGGGCCGACTTCCACCGGGCCGTCCGGCGGCTGCATCTGCACGGTGCGTCGCTGCGCGAGCTCGCCGCCAGCCTTGGCCTCAGCCACCAGCGGGTGCACCAGATCGTCGAGTCAGCGGGCGGCTCCCGCCGCTGGCTGCGCCGCCGCGAAGGGGGGCGCCCCGGTCCGCTGCTGGTCTGCACCTTCTGCGGCAAGCAGCAACCCGAGGTCGGCAAGCTGATCGCCGGCCCGGGCGTGTACATCTGCGACCAGTGCGTCGGCCTGGCCGAGGGCGTGATCGGCTCAGGTGCGCCGGCCGGCACCCCGCGTGGCCAGATGATCGCCGCGCCCGAACGGGATCAGCAGGTGCGCTGCAGTTTCTGCGGCAAGCACCGCCACCAGGTGGACGGGCTGGCCGCGTTCCCGGCCGAGCTCGCGGGGAGGCCGCCCGCCACCGCCGCCGTCTGCGCCGAGTGCCTGGAGCTCTGCGACGAGATCATCGACGAGGAGATACTGCCGGATGCCCCCTAGGTGAGCTCGCGGAGGTACTGGGGCAGCATCTGGCGCCAGGTCGTCCATTGGTGCGCCCACTGCCGTCCCCAGTTGTCCACCCGGTTGGGGATGCCCTTGTCGCCCAGCACCCCGGCCATCTGCCACGACGACCCGATGTCCTCCCACTCGCCTTCGCCCGACGCGAGCACCACCCGCCGCTGCCGGAGCCGGTCTAGCTGCGGTCCCTCCAGGCCCGGCAGGAACTGCATCGGCGCGGAGTAGTACAGGTCCTGGCTCCAGGCCCCGTCGTAGAAGCGCTCTATCCGGTAGCTGCCGCTCATGCCGATGGCCGCGGAGAAGACGTCGGGGTAGCGGCACAGGACGGCCACCGCGTTGAACGCGCCGACCGAGGCGCCGCCGGCGATCACGTCGATGGCCTGGCCGCCCAGGTCGGCGTGGATGGCCGGCACCACTTCCCAGCGGACGCATTCGTGGAACTGGTTGAGCAGCCACATGCGGTGCTCGGGCGAGTTTCCCCTGGTGACCATGGCCTGGCCGGCCACGCTGTCGACCGAGTACAGCTTGATGCGGCCCTCGGCCAGCAGCGGCCCGCACGCGTTGACCAGGCCCTGCCGCTCGATCTCCGCGGCGTCGCCGCCCGCGGTGGGGAAGACCAGCACCGGCGTGCCGAGCACTCCCCACCGCACCACGGTGATCTTCGCCTGCAGCCGCTCGGAGAACCACCGTTCCCTGACCCTCAGGT
>JBKQQQ010000718.1:0-4633 GCA_052144275.1 Streptosporangiaceae bacterium | reverse complement strand
GCCTGGGCGTGGTGGGCGAACACTTCCTCGGGCGTGCGCGTCATCGCGCTCCTCCTTCGCAGCATGATCCCTCTTACCCCCACCGTAGACGGCCGCGTAGGCTGCGGGAAAGGAGGATGTCCATGGGTTTCGAGCACATCCTGGTCGAGCGCTCCGGCGACTTCGCCACGGTCACGATGAACCGGCCGCAGCGCCGCAACGCCTTGTCTCTAGAGCACATGCGCGAGCTGATCACCGCGTTCGGTGATCTCGGCCACAGCGATGTCCTCGGCATCGTGCTGGCCGGTAACGGCCCGGTCTTCAGTTCCGGGCATGACCTCGCCGAAGTCGCCGGCGCTGACCTGCCGCAGGTCCGCTCGCTGCTGATGACCTGCACGGAGCTGATGACGCTGATCCAGCAGGTACCCCAGCCGGTGGTGGCGCGGGTGCACGGGCTGGCCACCGCGGCGGGCTGCCAGCTGGTGGCCACCGCCGATCTGGCTGTGGCCAGCGAGGACGCCGGCTTCGCCACGCCCGGCGGCAAGGGCGGGTGGTTCTGCCACACCCCGATGGTGGCGGTCGCCAGGAACGTGGGCCGCAAGCGGGCCGCCGAGCTGGCCATGTCGGGGGACGTCATCGACGCGCACACCGCGCTGGACTGGGGCCTGGTCAACCGGGTGGTCCCGGCGGCGCGGCTCGACTCCGCGGTGCAGGACCTGCTGGACCGGGTGACCAGGGGATCGGCGCAGAGCAAGGGCATCGGCAAGCAGGCGCTGTACACGCAGATCGACCTGGACCAGGCCAAGGCCTACGCCTACGCCGTCGAGGTCATGGCCGCGACCAGCCAGCTTCCCGACGCGCGCGAATGGACCCAGGCCTTCCTGGAAAAACGCAAGCCGAACTGGAACCGCGGCCGGCCTTAAGGCTTCTCCCAGACGGAGACTCAGAGCTTCTCCCAGACCGAGATGTGCTGCCGGCTCTCGCTGATGAACGGCTCCCGCGCCCATCCCTCCCACCGGTCGCGCAGCCGCATCCCGGCCAGCTGCGCCATCAGGTCCAGCTCGGCCGGCCACACGTACCGGAACGGGATCGAGCGGTACTCGCCGCGGCCGCCGTCGATGGTGACGTAGTTCGAGCTCATCGCCTGGGTGGCGGTGTCGTAGATATCGAACGCCCAACGCGTCGGGCTCACGTGGAACGGCACCACGTTCTGCCCCGGCGGCAGCCTGCGCAGCTCGGGCACCCCGACCTCGATGACGAAGCAGCCGCCGGGTTCCAGGTGCGCGGCGGCGTTGCCGAAGCAAGCGACCTGGGCTTCCTGCGTGGTCAGGTTGTTGATGGTGTTGAAGACCAGGTAGACGAGGGAGAAGGTGCCGTCCACCCGGGTGGTGGCGAAGTCTCCGAACCTCACGCCGATCGCGTCGCCGCCGGGCTTGGCGCGCAGCCGGGCGACCATGGCCCGGGACAGGTCGATGCCGTGCACCGGCACGCCGCGGCGGGCCAGCGGCAGCGCGATCCGGCCGGTCCCGATGCCCAGCTCCAGCGCCCGCCCGGCGCCGGCCAGCCCGGCCAGCACGTCGGCCACCACCTCGATGAGCGCCGGATCGAACATGCCCTCCGATGAGTCGTCGTAGGTGGCCGCGACGCGTTCACCGAAATAGCCGTCGTCATCGTCCATTCGCCGGACGGTACCGCAGGAGACTCCGGCCGGGCACGCGAATTTCCCCGCGCCGCTGCGGCCGCCACGGCGCCTGGGCTGGTAGCGTCGCCTCTAGGGGATTCATTCGAACAAAGCTTTTAGGAGAAGGCCATGACCTCACGGTTGAATCCGTACCTCAACTTCAACGGCAACGCCCGGCAGGCGCTGGAGTTCTACCACAGCGTGTTCGGCGGCAACCTCACGCTCAGCACGTTCGCCGAGTTGGGCGCCCCGAACTCACCCGACTCCGACCGGATCATGCACGGGCAACTCGAGACCGACGCCGGCTACACGATCATGGCTGCCGACGTCACCAGCGAGATGGAGTACCAGCCCCCGGTGGGGTGCTCGATCAGCCTCAGCGGCGACGACGACGTCCTGCACGACTACTGGGACAAGCTGTCCGCCGGCGGGACCACCACGATGCCGCTGCAGAAGCAGGTCTGGGGCGACGAATTCGGCATGTGCGTCGACCAGTTCGGCGTCCCCTGGCTGGTCAACATCTCCCAGCCGCAGGCGTAGCCGCTGGGTGCATCATAGGCGGGTGCCACTATTCGCCTTTGAAGGCCGCGAGCCGGACGTCAGTCCCGGGGCGTGGATCGCGCCCACTGCCACCCTGGTCGGCGACGTCCGGGTCGAGGCCGAAGCCTCCGTCTGGTACGGGGCGGTGCTGCGCGCTGATTTCGGGCCGATCATCGTGCGCCGCGGAGCGAACATCCAGGACGGGTCGGTGCTGCACGGGGGCGACGACCCGGTGACCGAGGTCGGCGAGGGCGCGACCATCGGTCACCTGTGCATGGTCCACAGCGCGGTCATCGGTGCCGAAGCGCTGGTGGGCAACGGCGCCACGGTGCTCGACGGCGCGAGCGTCGGCCGCCGCGCCCTGATCGCGGCGAGCGCGACGGTGCCGCCGGGGCTGGTCGTCCCGGACGGCATGCTCGCCGCGGGGGTCCCGGCCCGGATCGTCGGGCAGGTCACCGGGCGGGCCGGTGAGTGGGTGGAGACGAATCCCGCCGCCTACCGTGAGCTGGCACGCCGCCGGCGCGAGGCCGGTCGACGGCCGCGTCCCTGGTTCTCGGTGACGACGAACGCGCGCAGCTCGACAAGGTCAGCGCCCCGCCGCTGATCTACCCGTACCGGCACCAGGCCAGGACCGCCCGCGATGGCCTCTCGGCCGCCGACCTGACGCTCCTGGCCCCGTACCTGGATTAGCGCCCCGCCCGCGGGCAGGTGGCCGTCCAGCCCCCCGCCCGCGCGGCCTCGCCCCAGCGCGCCCCGGTCCCGGTCCCGGCCGCGCGCCACCCGGCCCTCCGGCACCAAACTTCCCCGCGTAAACCACCACAAATACCCCATTTCGTCTTCCGGGGTGCGCCAGGGTATGGCCTGGTTGTGGCAGCGTAGACCCTCTATCGGGCAGGCTGTCACATCCATACCCCAACGACCTCAGGCCGGCCGCGGCCAGCGCCGGCTCTGCGCCGGCCAAGGCCGGCGCCTCGGCGTCATCCAGGACCAGCGGCTCGGCATCGGCCTGAGGCCGGCGGCGGCCGGCCAGCAGCGGCAGGCTGCTCAGCCCGATGCCCGCCACGATGGCCGCGCCGCCGGCGACCTGCGCGAGGCCCACCGGGTCCCCGAACGCCGCCGCGCCCACGATGGCGCCGACCAGCGGCTCGAGGTTGAGGAACGCCCCGGCGACCTCAGCGGACACCCGGCTCTGCCCGAACGCGAACAGGGTGAACGGCAGCACCGTGCCGCCCACCGTCAGCGCGAGGACGGCCAGCACGGGACCCGGGCTGCCCGGCACCGCCGGCGCACCCTCCATGAACACCGTGACCAGCAGCGCGCCCACCGCGGCGCCCAGGAACTGCACGGCGGTGACCGCGACCGGGTCGCGGCCGGTCAGCAGCCGGCTCTGCGCCACCGTGACCGCGGCGGAGAGCAAGAGCGACGCCAGCACCAGGCCGTCGCCGGCCATGGTCACGCCGCCGCCTCCGCCGCCCACGGTGACCAGGCCGACGCCGCCGAGCGACACCACGAAGCCGATCCAGGCCACCGGCCGGGCCACGGTGCGGTGCCACACCGCGGCGATGATCGCCACCAGGACCGGCACGGCCCCGATCAGCAGGGCCGCGTGGGTGACGCTGGTCCGGCTGATGCCGGCGTTCTGCACCATGACCGAACCGCCGTACCCCAGCGCGCCCGAGACCAGCACCTTAGGCGTGAACGCAGCGCGCAGCTTCCCCCGGCCACTCGTCCGGGAAGCCGCCGCCAGCAGTACGGCGGCGGCCAGCCCGAAGCGCGCGACGGTGAGCCAGCCCGGCGACAGCCAGACCAGGGCCAGCTTGGACAGCGGCACGCTGGTGCCCCAAAGCAGCCCGGCCGCGATGAGGGCTGCGACGGCGTGACGGCGGTTGGTGTTCATGCATTCATACTCGCCGGTAACTATGTAGTATTCGTCGCTGGAGCTAATCTACGAGATAATATTTTGTTTTATGGCCGTTGACCTTGACGAAGTTGACATTAAGCTGCTCAATGCGCTGCAGGAGGACGCGGACCGCACCAACGTCGAGCTCGCCCGGCTGGTCGGCCTGTCGCCCGCGGCGACCCTGCACCGTGTCAGGCGGCTGAAGGAGTCAGGCGTCATCCGGTTCATCCGAGCCCAGCTCGACCCGGCCGCGGTCGGCTTCCCGCTGCAGGTGTACGTCACGGCCACGCTGGCCCGGCACGACCCGCACTCGAGCCGCGTGTTCGACGACCAGATCCGTGCCCTGCCGCAGATCATCGCGGCGGACAACGTGGCCGGCGAGACCGACTATCTCCTCACGGTCGTCGCCCGCGACGTCGCCGAACTCCAGACCGTGCTGGCCAGCCTGGCCACCCGCGGCGGCCAGCGGCTGGTGACCTACTTGCGGCTGGCCGAGGTCAAGCCCCCGACCCGGCTGCCGCTGGGCCCGCCCG
>JBKQQQ010000717.1:0-4551 GCA_052144275.1 Streptosporangiaceae bacterium | reverse complement strand
ATGTCCGGATCGCCGCTCGATCCGGCCGCCGTCCCGGCCGCCAGTTCCCGCTCGACGATCGCGACCAGGTCCGGGCGGGCGCTCAGCCCCCATAGGACCTCCGGCGGGATGCCGAGCTGCCGGGCGGCCTGCGCCACCACCGGCTGGAGCATCTGCAGCGCCTGAGCTAGCCCCTCGTCCCGCGTATACGTCGGCGGCAGGTCGTCGAGGGAGAGCTCGGCCGGCCGGCGGAAGGTCCCGTCCCGCCCCGGCAGCCAGGCCTCGCCCTCCGTGGCCTCAGCAATGGCCGACCGGGCGTTCTCCTGGCTGGAGTCGCTGAACGACGCCAGCACCGACCGTTCCACCACCCCGGCCACGAGCCGGCGGTTCGGCGCGAGCAGGACGTTCCAGACGTACTCCGAACGGGCGTGGCCAGGGTGGCGCAGCGCGAAGTCCAGGCCGTCGATCTCCGCGTCGGGATCGAAGCCGTCCAGGCCGCGTTCGTTCCGGCCGAACTCGACGGCGATGACCACGTACCCCAGCGGGTTCGGCGTCCTGGCGCGGACCTCGACGGCCTGCCGCACGCCCATCCCGCGCAGCTGGACCAGCCACGGCCCGTAGCGGTCGCCGCCGAACCAGATGTCCGGGTTCCCGTCGAAGTAGACCTCGAGCTCCTTGCTCCGCTGGTACAGCCGGGGCGGCGGCATCAGGCGCTGCGCGCCGCCGACGGCGTTCTCCCCGATCAGGAAGGCGGTCTGCCGCAGCTGCCCGAGCAGTTCCTCCCGCCGGTCGGCCGCGGCCTCATCCAGCGCGCGCACGATGCAGTCAAGATCGGCGTCGTGCTGCGCGAAGTCCAGATCCTGGGCCGGGTCGAACTCCGCGACGTCCAGCCTGTGGTACCTGGGCAGGATGAGCTCGAGCACCTCCGCGACCACGTCCGGCTCGGTGAGGTTCAGCGCCTCGAGGAACTGCCGGGCCGCGGGGGAGTCCGCGATGGCACGCCGTACCGTGGGCAGGCTGCTGGCGACCGGCCCGGGCAGGTACACGGTCGGACGGTCCGGGCTGTCCCGGCCGTCGAAGGGCACGACGTGGCGGCCGTCCTCGAGCCGGATGATCGGCTTGGCCCGGGCCGGACCGGGGGGCTCGCCGTCGGATCGGGGTGCTCGCCACAGGGCGGAATCGGTGAACAGGAAGACGTAGAAGCGCGTGATCCATTCGTCGCTCTGCGCCTGGAGAAACTCGCGGGTCACCCGCGCGACCAGGTCCGCGGGCGTGACCTCGTCGATGCCGATCTCTTCGCGCAGGTAGCGCCACAGGACAGGGGCCAGGTGCTCGGTGATGGACTCATCGGTGAACCAGACCGGGCGGCCCGCGCCGCACAGCGCGCCCAGCTGATCGGGCTCGAGGAGCTTGTGCACCTCCGGGCCGCTGGCCAGCTCCAGGTCAACGGCCACGCCGTAGCCGCCTCCGGCGACCGGGATCAGTGCCTCGGCGGTCAAGGCCTCGCCCACCGCGTCGAATAGCGGGCGGAACATGGAGTCAGCCGCGAAGCGCGCGGCATCCAGCGGCAGCGCCTGCAGGGCTTCCACCGTGAGCAGGCCGTCGTCGCGCAGTTCCCGCAGCACGTCGCACAGCAGCGCGGCGGTCTCGCGCACCAGGACCTGGTTCGACGGATCGTGCTGGGGGATGTTGTCGCGAGCCGGCGTGGTCCGGTAAGGACCCTGGACCAGGAAACCGAGGAACGTCTCCTTCTCGGTGGGGAAGAACACGATCAGCGGCGAGCTGTCGCACGGTACGATGCGGCCCCCCTCGACCCGGAAGGCGATCTCCACCGGCGCCGCTGGGCGGCCGAGGCCCTCGGCCAGGCGGGACCAGACCAGCCACTCCTCGCGCCGCCGTCCGCGGCGCAGCGTGACCAGCCGCTTCGAGCCCTCCCCGGTGACCGAACGCTCGATGGCCGTTTCGGTCACCCCGGCGCCGCGGACCCGCAGGCGCTCGACGTTCCCCAGGAACAGCAGGACCCGGGGCTGGAGCGCGCTCAGCGCCGCGGCTATCTCCTGGACGGCGTCCGCGGCGGGCACGGTGTCGTGGTCGAAGGGGAAGACGAAGAGCGTCCCGGCGAAAGGCAGCGGCTCCACCGGGAACGGCCGGACGTAGTTCTCGATCCGGAAGTGCTCATCCGAGCTGTGGATGCGCGGGGACCGAGTGTAGGCGTACACCGACTTGAAGCCGATGCCGAACTTCCCGATCGCGGTGAGGTCCCCGGCCTTCCCGCTCTTGCCGACCCCGCAGACGCCGCGGACGTCGGCCTCGGTGAAGGGCCGCCCGTCGTGCCGTAGCTCCAGGCGGTCCGCGAAGAGCTCGAAGGCGAGCTCGGTCGCGCCGGCGTCCTCGGCGTTCTGGATCAGCTCGAAGATGAAGTGGGTGCGCTCGCTGTACAGCTGTCCGAGCAGGTCCAGCACGGCGGTGTCCCAGCCGTACCTGGCGATGTTCTCCTCGCGGATCTTGGTGTAGTCAGCCGGCACCGCTGTCCTCCGCCTCTGTTGCGTCCGGGCCGAATCTACCGGCCCGCGGCGATGACCAGGAGAATGGGATCACATGGAGCTGACCATCATCGCGGTGGCCGCGGTCGTCGCCATCGTTGCGGTCGCGGCCGTCTCCCAGCGCATCGCGGTGGCGGCCCCGCTCAGCATGGTCGTGGTCGGCATCGCCCTGAGCTTCCTGCCCGGCCTGCCGGAGATCGAGGTCAATCCCGAATGGATCCTGGCGGGCGCGCTGCCGCCGCTGCTGTACGCCACGGCCGTGCACGTACCCGCCCAGGACTTCCGCCGCGACTTCAAGGCCATCGCCGGGCTGGCCGTCCCGCTCGTCGTCCTCACCACGGTCTGCGCGGGCCCGCTCGTGGCGGTGCTGCGCCGCGACGCCGACCGGGCCGCCGCCGCCCGCCCGGAACTGGAGAAGATGCACCGGCGGGTCACCGACCCGGAGGTGAGCCACCGGTTCTCCGCGCGGCGCATGGAGCGCCTCGTGTCGCACCTGGCGCGCACGATGGGCGACGTCGACTTCTTCGTGTCCGAGGGCTTCGGCTGGCGCGGCGGGGCGGTGCTGGCCTGGTCGGGGATGCGCGGGGTGATCACCGTGGCGGCCGCGCAGTCGCTGCCGGACGATACCCCGTTCCGGCCGGAGGTCGTGCTCATCGCGTTCGTCGTGGCCGGGACCACGCTGCTGGTCCAGGGCCTGACGCTGCCGAGCGTCATCCGGGCGCTCAAGATCCCCGGCGACGACCCTGTCGCCGACCAGGCCGACTATGCCGACCTGCTCGCCGAACTGGCGGCGAGGGCGGAGGTAGTGCTCGCCGATCCCGGCCTGTCCCGGCCGGGCGGCCGCCCTTACGACAGCGACGTCCTCGACCGGGTCCGGGAGGCCGCGCTGGTCCGGGCTAGCCTCGCCGGGGCCGCCGAACCCGACACGGTGAGCCCGCGCGAGCAGTACCGGCATCTCATGCTGCGGATCCTGGCCGCCGAACGCGCCGAATTGCTAGCCGCCCGCTCCGCCGGCCGGTACCGGTCGCGAACCCTCAGCCGCGCCCAGCGCGCCCTGGACCTCATGGAAGCCACCCTCCAGCAGATCCCGGACCTCGCGGACACGGAGTCATGACCACCGGCTGACCCCGGCGGTCAGCCGCGTTTGCTGGTGAAAACGTTACGGCAGCAGGGCCGAGCGGAGCAGGTACTCCCAGCCGGCCTGCATCTGGCGGTCGGACCAGACGTCGGCGCGCTTGGCCACGGTGTCCTGCTCGCTGCCCCAGCGCTGCAGCGGGCCCGCCGCCATCGCGGTCAGCTGGGTCCGGCAGGCCCGGTCGAGCAGCACCGCGGTCATGACCGCGGTCGGCGCATCATGGCCGACGGCGACGATGCCATGCTGCGGCATCAGGCAGGCCCGGGCGCCGCCGAGCGCGTCCGCGAGCGCCGCCCCGAGCGCCGCCGTCTTGATCAGGCCGCCGGTCAGCGTGAAGCGGGGGATGTCCGGGTAGCAGAACAGCGAACCCGCGTGGTCGAGCGGGCGTAGCGGCACGTCGAGCGCGGCGAACTCGTTGGCCGCCGGCGAGTGCGTGTGCACGACCGAGCCCACGTCCGGCCGCGCCGTCATGATCTCGGTGTGGATCGGATACTCGATGTGCCGCGGTCCCGCGCCATCAAGCACCGAACCGTCCGAGCCGACCAGGATGACCTTCTCGGCGTCGATTTCCTCGAGCCCCCACCCGGCGCTCTTCATCCAGGCGCCCCGGCCGTCAGGATCGCGGATGCTGGCGTGCCCCCACACCATGTCGCCCTGCCCGGCCGCTGCCAGCGCGCGGGAGGCCTGGACGGCCAGCAGGGCGGCGCCGCTGGCGTCCGCGGGCTGATAGCTCACGGCTCCCTTATACTCCGCCAGCCGCACGGGCTTACCCTCGGATCCCGGGGGAGGTCCCGTTCGGCCATCTGCGCTTTGACATCCATCTACCCACTCGTTTAGCGTCGTTTGTCCCGTGTCAACCGTTTCTCTGGGGGCGAACATGCAGCGGATGCCCGC
>JBKQQQ010000716.1:0-5551 GCA_052144275.1 Streptosporangiaceae bacterium | reverse complement strand
CTAGGCCCGGCGGCAAGGCAGGCGCGCAGCAGCGTGGGTGCCGCGATGGTGGAGGCCGTGCGGGTTATCCAGTCGTAGGGACGACCTTGTCGGCTGGACCGTGCGCCGGATGGTCTGGGTCGTCGGCTGCGGGCTTGGTCTGCGCCCGGCTTCACCATCAGTACTGGATGCCGACGCTCCAGCCGTCGGGCAGCTCCACCGTGGCCTGGGGTCCGGATGATTACCACACATGCGGGCCCACAGGAACAATCCACAGGGCGACCCACAGGGTTGGGGCCGGGCTACCGGTGCTCCTGAGGAGCAAACGCAATGGTCGATCGTGAGCGCCTCCTTGGTGCAGCATGCTCGCGGTCGGCAATGGTGAGGGTGGCCTGGCCAGGACTATTGTTGTTCTGGGTCCTTCCGCACCGGGCCGGGTTGCCGGGCGGCGGGATGAGGGCCTGCGGAGGGGATGCCGGCGATGGCAGAGCAGCCTGTGCTGGGGTTCGGCGAGCTGCTGCGGCAGCTGCGAGCCCGGGCAAGGCTGACCCAGGAGGAGCTGGGGGAGGCAGCGGGCCTAAGCCCGCGGTCGGTCAGTGACCTGGAGCGGGGCATCAACCGGACCGCCCGCAAGGACAGTGCCGAGCTGCTGGTCGGCGCGCTGGGCCTGGCCGAGCCGGCGCGTGGGCTGTTTGTGGCGGCGGCCCGTGGCCGCGCCCCGGCCGCGGAGGTGCTGGCGGCCCTGCGCGGCCAGGCCGCGCCCGGCAGCGGCCCGGTGTGGACCGGGTGCCCGTATCTGGGTCTTGTGCCCTTTGAGGAACGGGAGGCGCGGGTTTTCTACGGGCGCGGCGAGCTGGCAGACCAGCTGGTGCAGAAGCTGGCGGCGCGGCTGGACGGGACGGGGATCCTGCTGGTGACCGGGGAGTCGGGGACGGGCAAGTCCTCGCTGCTGAGGGCGGGGCTGATACCGCGGCTGGCGGCGGGCGCGCTGGGTCCGGGGTCGGAGCGATGGCCGCGGCGGGTGATCCGGCCGACGGGTAGCCCGTTGCGGGAGCTGGCGACGCAGCTGGCCGAGCTGGCGTCCGCGGACCCGGTGTCGGTGTACCGGTCGCTGTCCGCCGCGCCGGGTGAGGCGCCGACGCTGGCCGAGCTCGCGGTCAGAACCGTCACCGGCCGCGGTGCGCGCACCCGGTCGCGCGGGCCAGCCGAGGCCGCGGCCGCCGCACCGCCACGCCTGATCCTGGTGGTCGACCAGTTGGAGGAGCTGTTCACCGCGGGAGAGGATACCGACGTCGGCCGGGCGGAGCGGGAGGCGTTCATCGCGGCGCTTCACGCCGTGGCCACCTGCCCGGCCGGCCCGCAGAAACTCCCGCCGGCGCTGGTGGTCGCGGCGGTGCGCGCGGACTTCCTCGGCCGGCTCATCGCCTACCCGCCGCTGAAGGCCGCGCTGGACGCCGGGCTGTTCACGGTGGGGCCGATGAGCGAGGCCGAACTGCGGCTCGCGATGACCGGGCCGGCTGCCGAGGCTGGCTTGGCCGTGGAGCCCGTTCTGGTCGAGGCGGTGATCGCGGAGCTGCGCGAGGGGGCCGGTGCTGGGCTGGGCATCGGCGTGCTGCCGCTGATGTCGCAGGCGATGGCGGCCACCTGGGAGCGCCGCGAGGGCAGCGTGCTGACCCTGCGTGCCTACCGGCGGGCGGGCGGAGTAGCTGATGTCGTCAACCGCAGCGCCCAGGCCGCCTACGACACGCTGACCAGCGCGCAGAAGGACGCGGCGCGGCTGGTGTTCACCCAGCTCACCGTCATCACCCCCGATGGCCAGTTCGCGCGGCGCCAGTGCAGCGAGTCCGACCTGCACGCCCCGGGAACACAGACGGCAGACGTCGACGCGGTGATCGACATCTTCAGCGCCCACCGCCTGCTCGTCCTCGGAAAGGACAGCGTCGAGATCTCCCACGACGTGCTGTTGCAGGCCTGGAAGCAGCTCCGGGACTGGCTCGGAGACGACCAGCTCGACCGTGCCCTGTACAGCCAGGTCGTCACCGATGCGGCCACCTGGGAGAGCAACCGCCGGGACTCCTCCTACCTGTACCGGCCGGGACGGCTTGCCGCCATCGACGCGGCCGTCACTCGCTGGCAGAACGCGCCCACCCGATACTCCCCGCTCCCGGCCACCAGCAAGGTGTTCCTTGGCGCCGCTCACCGCGTCGCGCGCCGCAGCGGCCGACGGCGGCGCAGCGCCTTCGCGATCCTGGCCCTGTTGACCGGGCTGGCCGTGGCGGCAGCGGTCGTGGCCTCGTATCAGCGGGCGGCTGCGGTCCGGCAACGTGACCAGGCCATCTACAACCAGGTGATCGCCGAAGCCCTGCGGTCCGCCGCCAGCGACCCGACGCTCGCGGCCCAGCTCACCCTCGCCGCCTACCGCATCCAGCCAGCGCAAGACGCCGCCTCACTCCTGGTGAACACCGAAAACACCCCCCTGTCTCCAGTCCTGGTGAACACCGAAAACACCGCCCTGTCCGCGCCCATTACGCCCGCCAACGGAAGCGTCTATTCGATGGCGTTCAGCCCCGACGGGCGCACGCTGGCCAGCATCGACGATGGCGCGGTCCGGCTGTGGGATGTCTCCGATCCCGCGCGGCCCCGCCTGCTCGGCCCGATCCTGACCGGCGGCGGGGGCAGTATCTCGTCGGTGGCGTTCAGCCCGGACCGGCGCACGCTGGCCAGCGGCAGCTTCGACGGTACCATCCGGCTGTGGGATGTCTCCGATCCCGCGCACCCCCGCTTGCTGAGCCCGATCCTGACCGGTAGCTCGTCCGCGATCGATACCGGTTCGTCCGCGATCGATTCGGTGGCATTCAGTCCCAATGGGCGCATGCTGGCCAGCGGCAGCTTCGACGGCACGGTCGTGCTGTGGGATGTCGCGGATCCCGCGCACGTCATATCGCTGGGCCAGTCCCTGGCCACTGGCAGCTTCCGCGCGGTCTCGGTGGCGTTCAGCCCTGGCGGGCGCATGCTGGCCGGCGGCAGCCTCGACGGCACGGTCCGGCTGTGGGATTTCTCTGACCCCGCGCACCCCCGCTCGCTGAGCCCGATCCTGACCAGCGGAACGGCCGCCATCTATACCGTCGCGTTCAGCCGCGATGGGCGCACGCTGGCCGGCGGCAGCGACGACGGAACGGTCCGGTTGTGGGATGTCACCGATCCCGCGCGGCCCCGCCCGCTCGGCCCGATCCCGACCGGCGGCGGGGGCGTGATCAATTCGGTGGCGTTCGGTCCCGGCGGGCGCACGCTGGCCGAGGGCAGCAGCGACGGCACGGTCTGGCTGTGGGATATCGCCGATCCCATGCGGCCCCGCCTAGTCGGGCAGCCCCTGACCGGCCACGCCGGCGCCATCCTGGCGATGGCCTTCGGTCCCGGCGGGCGCACGCTGGCCAGCGGCAGCGACAACGGCACGATCCGGCTTTGGAACCTCCCTCAGACTGTCCTGACTGGGAGCACGGCCGCGATCAATTCGGTGGCGTTCGGTCCCGGCGGGCGCACACTGGCCAGCGGCGGCAGCGACGGCACGGTCCGGCTGTGGGATGTCTCCGATCCCGCGCGGCCCCGCCTAGTCGGGATCCTTACCAGCGGAACGGCCGCGATCAATTCGGTGGCGTTCGGCCCCGGCGGGCGCGCCCTGGCCAGCGGCAGCAGCGACGGCACGGTCCGGTTGTGGGATGTTGCCGATCCTGCGCGGTCGCGGTCAGTTGGCCGGCTCCTGACCGGCCCCGGCGCCGTTTCCGCCGGTTCGGTGGCAATCAGTCCCGATGGGCGCACCCTGGCCAGCGGCGGCGACTACGGTGGCTCCCCTCGTTTGTGGGATGTCGCCAATCCCGCGCATCCCCGCCCGCTCGGGCAGCCCTTTGCCTCCAGCGTGCCCGCTACCACTTCGGTGGCGTTCGCCTCCGACGGGCACATGCTGGCCAGCGGCGACGACGATGGCACCATCCATCTGTGGGATGTCGCCAATCGCATGCGGCCCCGCCCACTCGGCCCCATCCGGACCAGCGGCACTGCCGCCATCACTTCGGTCGCGTTCAGCCGCGATGGGCACACGCTGGCCAGCAGCGAATACGGTGGCACCGTCCGGCTGTGGGATGTCGCCAATCGCATGCGGCCCCGCCCACTCGGCCCGCCCTTGACCAGCGGCACGGCCGTAATCAAATCGGTCGCGTTCAGCCCCGACGGGCACACGCTGGCCAGCGCCAGCAACGACGGCACGGTCCATCTGTGGGATGTCACCAATCCCGTGCGGCCTCGCCCACTCGGCCCGTCCCTGACGGTCAGCACCGTCCCCGTCGATTGGGTGGCGTTCAGTCCCGATGGGCACACGCTGGCCACAAGTAGCGATGACGGCACGATCCGGCTTTGGAACCTGAATGTCCAGTACGCCATCCAACGGATTTGTTCTGCAGCCGGAGACCTCACGCCCGTGCAGTGGAACCAGTACATCCCCCAGTTGCGGTACCAGCCATCTTGCGTGCATTAGCGCCGAAGGTTCCGCCTGGCCTCAACGATTCCGGGGAGGATGACGTAGGTCACTGATCGTGTCGCGCCGGTTTTCGGCAGCGGCGTCTGGTTCTCGTCTTCCCGGGTGGCGGTGCTGCCGGGTGTGCCCGGAGCGGCACCGGCTCCGACTGCGCCGGGCGGCCTCCTTTACCGGGCGCAGGGACGGGGTGGCTGGTCAGGCGGGTGCGGGCAGGGCGCACAGCCGCTGCCAGCAGGCTAGGAACGCCTCCTTCCAGGGCCAGGTCCGGCTGATCTTCAGCACGCGGGCGCGGGCGTGGCGGACGAGCCGGGCGGGCAGGCTCGGCAGCCGGTAGCGCAGCGTGCCCGGCTCGGCGTTCTTGAGGTCGTCGCAGTTGTACAGGCCGAGCAGGCGGCACCAGGTGGTAAGGCAGCGGCGAGGTTGACGGCCAGCACCCAGCCGCAATTCGCCGCCTAGGTCTTCGACGGGAACGCGCAGTCATCAAGAGCTCTTCGCGCCGCTGGCTGCCTGGCACTCCCGGTTCCCCGGCTCGGCGGGCAACGGTCACTGCGTTGCTGTCCGCGACAGCATGGCGGAGACTCACGATCCCCTGATATTCAGGCGACCTGTACCAGTTCCGCGCGGCCTCCACGGAGTCAAACCCGAGAACGACGGTCCGCTTACCGTGCCAGGATCCCTCGATCAGCCCAGGGCATCGTCCGCCGCGATGACCCGGCCGCCCGCCTGCGTGATCGTCGGAATGGCCTGTTGTGCATAGATGTTCATCCCCGCTTCGTCACGGATGTCTTCGGTGAAGATCACGTACCCCTTCGGCATCGGGAGCCCTCCTTCTTGGCAGTGGCCCAAGGCCACCCGGAAGGGGCGGTCGGCACGCTGGCATGGAACAGGAGAACCTGCCGCCGCGATAGCGACGGCCTTGATGGCGATGGCGTCCCTGCTACGGCTGCGATCCGGGCCATCCGGCGCGCGTTACGGCGCGGCCACCTTGTCGTTGACCCGCCGGATGATCGCCCGTTTGCCAGGATGCGCCGGTTCCGGCCGCCT
>JBKQQQ010000715.1:0-6761 GCA_052144275.1 Streptosporangiaceae bacterium | reverse complement strand
TCTCCCCCCGCAGGGCGATCCCGGAGGACCAACAAACCTCCATCTCTCATACAGCACCGCAGTCAGTGGACCGCCATCCTTCCTGTCCACGTTCCACGCTCATGTTCACAATGCAGTACACGATCTTCGTCTTCACGGGGTGCAGCTCAAGACCCAAGGTCCCGAGCCGCTTGGCAATGGCGGCCCGCAGCTCGCGGGCCTGGTCCTCGGTGTCGCAGTGCGCGGCAATGTCATCCGCGTAGCGCTCGAATGGGCAGCCCGGGAATTCCCGGTCCATCCACGTGTCGAACGCGTAATGCATGAACAGGTTAGCCAGCAACGGCGAAATCGGGGAACCCTGCGGGGTTCCCTTCTCCCTCGGCACAATGGTCCCATCGGGCATCTGCATCGGCGCTTTCAGCCACCGGGAGATGTACAGCAGGACCCACCGCTCGCTGGTGTGGTGAGCGACCGCTTTGAGTAGCAGGGAATGCGGAACGGAGTCGAAAAAGGCCCGGATATCAAGGTCCAGTACCCAGTTCTGGGTCCAGCACCGGCGGCGGCATACGGCCAGCGCATCATGGGCGCTGCGCCCAGGGCGGTAGCCGTAGCTGTCGCGGTGGAAGACCGGCTCCAGCTTCTGCTCCAGCAGCATCGCCGCCGCAGTCTGCGCCACCCGGTCAGCCGTATTGGGCACGCCGAGCAAACGCACGCCTTCCCCATGATCTTTCGGTATCTCCACGCCCCGCACCGGTCCCGGGAAATAACTCCCCGAGCTCATCCTGTTCCACAGCTTGAAGAGATTGTCCCTTAGCCGTTCCTGAAACAAGCCGATGCCGATGGCGTCCACGCCCGGCGCCCCGTTGTTGGCCCGGACCTTCTCCCACGCCTCGACGATGAGGCGCTTGTCGATCTCAAACGACTTCACCTTGGGCTCGGGTCTGGCCCTTGGCTCCTCCCCTGGCGGGTTGGCCCCGGACTGACCCTGGTCTGCACGGCTCCTTCGCTCCAGCCCCATTACAGGACCTTCCTCACTACTACGAGCCGTCCCGCCCCTGTGCCCCGCCTTGGTACTCTGCCGCTCGCGGTGCGCGCCGCTTGCGGTCCTCCCTCTCGCGGCCAGCCCGGCTGGATTGCCGTACGCAGCTGACCGTCACTATCGGGGCGACAGGTTCTCCTGTTCCGCGCCAGCGCCTGCGACGAGCTCACGCCACCTCTACACCGGGCACCGCCAGGGCAGCACGCAGGCCACCCCCTGGCTGAGGGCACGCATCCGCGCGCCTTTGTCCCGGGAACTATGCGCCTCCCCGGTTTTGATGCCATCGTTCCGCCTATCGATGCGTCAGCAGTGGTTCACACACGTTCGTCTTCTCGCCGCACACCTGACCCGCTGACAGCGGGCCTTTTCCCGCAACGCTCACCACCCCGGCTCTTAACCAGCGCAGCTTGCGGTGGTTTGAGCTCCCCGCCTGCACGGCGAACCCGGAGGACCTACCTCCATCACTGGCACAGCACGGTTCATGCCGGCGACCTTCTACATCGCCTCACTCCCCTTTCAGGACACACCGCATAACGGCGGTTACACGCGCTATCCCTTCCCGGATCGACCACAGTGCGTCATCGCCAGCGATCTCTAGCTCCCACCGCCGCGACGAGGTCGTATGAAGGCTGGGCGACGTCGGGGGACAACGTTTGCCGGTCAGGGAATGCAAGCTTCTAGAAGTCGCTACGGCCTGCCGAGGACGACGAGCTTCGGCTCTAGGGAGGGCCTGTACCGTGTAGCGCACGGTCGCAACCCGGGGCGTCCCGCCCGGCACCGGCCAGGTCGCGGGCGGCCAGGTCACGCGGCTACCGGCGGGAGCGGCCCGGCCGGAACTTGATCCAGGTCACGATGGCGACGGCCGCCAGCAGCAGCCAGGGGGAGAACAGGACGTGGATGGCGAAGCCGAAGACCATCAGGGCCACGAGGGCGGCGACGGCCAGGACGATGATGGCGAACATGATGGTCGGTCTCCTTGATGCGTGAGGTTGCCTGCTTCAAGGTTGCCGCCGGGCGGTGGCTCCCGTCGATCGGGATCACCCCTGATCCGCCCCTGGTCGGCAGGCGCCAGGAAATCAGGGTTATCCCTGATCGCGGCCAGGGATGCTGCACGCCCGACTGGCCCAGTAATCCCAGGGCTGGCGGGTGGAGTCGTCGCCGGGACCGGCCCCGAGCCGACGGGGTCGAGATGAAATCGGGCGGACCGGATCGTCTCATCATTGCCGGAACCACCGAGGGAAGCGCATCACCATGACCGAGAACGCGCCACCATGGCCGGAGCAGGGACCCGCCTCGTACTTCCCGTCCATCGAGAAGAAGTACGGACGCTCGATCGCCGAGTGGCAGCAGATCATCGCGGGCTGCGGACTCGACAAGCACATGGCCATCGTCGGATACCTGAAGTCCGAGCACGGCATGGGGCACGGGCACGCCAACGCTCTGGTCGGCTGGACGCTGGCGGGCAACGTCGCCCAGCCCTGAGGCCGGGGTTTACGCGGGGGGCTTGACCGCCGCCCGTCCGGGCCGCGCGCCGAGGAGACCCGGTGCGCCCCGGCCGTTATCAACGCAGACGCCGCGGCGGCCTTCTCCTTCCTGACCCATGTTCCGCTCGCGGACCAGCAGCCATTGTTCCCCGCGTATCCGCGACTGGCTTCGCGCCGAAGCATCGTGACGACGGGTCAACGGCATCCCACCAGCGGCATGTGCGGGCATTCTCCGTGCAGGACCGCGTTGCATAAGTATTCAGGCCGGACGGCTGCATGTTGAGCCGACCCCAGGTCTGCTGGGCCGCCGACATCGCGAAGGTCCCTCTGATAACCGCGCGCCGGCCCGCCTAGGTGCGATAATCTCGTCGGCGAGCTCGCATAATGCACCGCCCCGTACAGAGAACGTCCTATCTGCCGTGTCCGGCGACTTCTGCCCGGCCTCTTTTCCTTAGCGTCCTGGACGGGCGGCCTTGGGGGTTCGCATTCGCGTTACTAGCCTTCGGGTGTGATCAGTCCTGACTCGTACGCGAGTACGACGGCTTGCACGCGGTCGCGGAGGTTGAGCTTGGCGAGGATACGACCGACGTGGATCTTGATCGTGCTCTCGGACAGGAAAAGCTCGGAAGCGATCTCGCGGTTGGACCGGCCCCGCGCGAGCAGCTGGAACACCTCGCGTTCCCGGTCGGTGAGGGCCTTGAGCAGGCTGTCGCGCCGAGTGGTGCGTTCAGGGTCGGGGAGCAGCGGGACAAACCGGTCGATGAGCCGCCGGGTCGTGCTGGGCGCCAGGACGGCCGCGCCGTCGGCGACGGTGCGGATGGCGGCGAGCAGATCGGCGGGTGGCGCGTCTTTGAGCAGGAATCCGCTGGCGCCGGCGCGCAGGCCGGCGTAGACGTAGCGGTCAAGATCGTAGGTGGTGAGGATCAGCACCTTCGCCGGTCCTCCGGCAGCGGTGATGGCCGCGGTGGCGTCGATGCCGTCCACGCCGGGCATGCGGACGTCCATGAGCACGACGTCTGGCCGCAGGGCTGCGGTCATGCTGACGGCGGCGGCGCCGTCACCGGCCTCGCCGACGACGGTGATGTCGGTTTCGGCTTCGAGGATCATCCGGAAGCCCATCCGGACCAGCGACTGGTCATCGGCGAGCAGGACCCGGATCACGCTGGTATTTCCTGATCGAGCCGCAGGCGGGCCGAAACCCGCCAGCCGACCGGGGACCGGGGACCGGCCTGTACCTCGCCGCCGAAGGTCTGCACTCGCTGCCGCATTCCGGCCAGCCCGCGCCCGGCGGTTTCTGGCTGGGGGGCGCTTGCGCCGGCACCGTCGTCTTCGATGTCCAGGCGCACCTCGCCGGGGAGATACAGCAGGCGTACGACGGCGCTGGCGCCTGCCCCGGCGTGCTTGAGGGTGTTGGTGAGCGCTTCTTGTACCAGCCGGTAGATGGTGAGCTGAACTCCGGCGGAAAGGGAATCCGGAGTGCCCTGCAGTTCATAGCTGACCGGCAGGCCGGCGGCGCGTACGCGCGCGACCAGGGCGTCGAGTTCGCTGAGGTCCGGCAGCGGTTTGCGCTCGCTGTCTGGCCCGTCATCGGTCGCCGGTCCGCCGAGTAGCCGCCGGGTGTCGGCAAGAGCCTGCCGTCCGGTGGCCGAGACCGTCCGCATGGCCGTGGCCGCCCGGGGGGATGACCCGGCCGATGCGGCGGCGCCGTCGCTGAGCGCGATCATGACCGCGAGGTGGTGGGCGACGATGTCGTGCATCTCGCGGGTGATGCGGGCGCGTTCGGCGGCCGCGGCTAGTTCCTTCTGCTGATCTCGCTCCCGTTCCAGTCGTTCGGCGCGATCGTGCAGTTCTTTCAGGTAGGCGCGGCGGGTGGCGGAATACAGACCCAGGCCGAGGGCGGCGGCGACCATGCCCGAGCCGAGGATCGCGCCATGCCACCAACTGCTGCCCGCCAGGCTTATCACGGCGGCGATGACGCCGCCCTCCAGCAGGCCAGCCGCGGCCAGGGCGCGGCGCCGGGACTCCTGCGCCGCGACCGTGTACAGCGCGACCAGCAGGGCGAAGCTGACGACCAGGCCGACATCCCACAGTCCCGCCACCGCCGAGACAACGAAGAGCCAGCCGAAAACCGCGCTCGGCCAGATCCGGCGCACGACCAGCGGCACGGTGAGCGCTACCTGCACGAGGATGGTCAGCGGCGTCGGCCAGACATGGTCCTGGAGGTGGTAAGGCAGTGAGAGCGACGCGACGAGCGCGGCCACCAGCACGTCGAACATCCACCAGCGCACTGACCGCGCTGGTGGATGCCTGAATGGCGGGAACGCATTCACTGCGTCGATTGTCTCCCCTGATCAGGCGTCGGCGCGCCGCAGCCGCCAGGCCGCGAAGCCGATCAGCACGACCGCGTAGGCACACAGGACGGCGAAGCCGGTCCATGGTGCCAGCGGGTGAGCCAGCCCTCGCCCTCCCCCGAACAGGACTTCCCCGGCGTTCGAGGGGAGGTACTGCGCGAAGTGCGACGACCACGACGAGGGCAGCAGGTCGGTGAGCGGCGGGATCACGAAGAACGCGGCGACGAAGGTGGAGATCCCGGCGGCGGTGTTGCGCAGGATCGTGCCTAGCGCCATCCCGATCATGCCCGCGACCGTCGCGTATAGGGCGGCGCCGATGACCGAGCGCAGGGCGCCGGGGGCGGAGATCGCGACGTTCAGGTGGTGGCTGCTCAGCAGGGCCTGGCCGAGGAAGAACGACACGAAGCTGGTGACCAGCGTGACCGCGAACACCACCCCGGCGAAGACCCCGAGTTTCGCCCACAGCACCGGCAGGCGCCTGGGCACCGCGGTGAGTGAGGAGCGGATCATCCCCGTGCTGTACTCGCCGCTGATCAGCAGCACCCCCAGCACGCCGATCGCCAGCTGCGCGAACAGCATGCCGTTCAGGCTGGTGGAGATCGGGCTGAAACTCGCCCGGTCGGCGGGACTGAAGGTGTGGTACTGGCTGGCGGAGACCGCGGAGAACAGCGCGCCGATGCCGATGGACAGCACCACCGCGGTCAGCAGCGTCCAGACCGTCGAGCGCAGCGACCGGAACTTGGTCCACTCCGACAGCAGGACCCGCGGCTGGGTGACCTGCAGCGCCGGGTGCCCGGTAGCCGGGCTGGTCGTGGGTGCTTGTGTCATGACGGTGCTCATGCCGCCACCTCCGTAGTGACGCGCGCGTCGGCGGAGCGATATTCCACCGAATCCTGGGTGAGCTCCATGAACGCCTGCTCCAGCGAGGCCTGCTTTAGGGCCAGCTCGAAGACGGGCAGGTGGGCCTGCCAGGCCACGGTGCCGATCTGCTCGGCATTCAGGCCCTGCACGTGCAGGACGTCGGCCCGCTCGCTGGTGATGGTGACGTCCGGCCCCAGCAGCAGATCCCGCAGCCGGGCGGCCTCGGGCGTACGGACGGTGACCGAACTGCCCGAGGCACGGGCCACGAACTCCTCGACCGTGGTGTCGGCGATAAGCCGGCCCCGGCCCACCACGATCAGCCGGGTCGCGGTCTGGGCCATCTCACTCATCAGGTGCGAGGACACGAACACCGTGCGCCCATCTGCGGCCAGCGCCTTGAGCAGGTTGCGGATCCACAGCACGCCCTCGGGGTCCAGGCCGTTGACCGGCTCGTCCAGGACCACCACCTTCGGATCGCCCAGCAACGCGGAGGCGACTCCGAGGCGCTGGCCCATCCCCAGGGAGAACCCGCCGACCCGCTTACCGGCCACCTCGCGCAGCCCGACCATGTCGATGACCTCATCCACGCGCCGCCGACTGATCCCGTTGGTCTGGGCCAGCGCCAGCAGGTGGTTGCGGGCCGAGCGGCCGGTGTGCATGGCCCTCGCCTCCAGCAGCAAACCCAGCTCCGCCATCGGCGCGACAGCCGACCGGTACGCGGCGCCGTTGACCCGCACGCTGCCACCGCTCGGCTCATCCAGGCCGGCGATCAACCGCATGGTGGTCGACTTACCCGCCCCGTTCGGCCCGAGAAAACCGGTCACGACCCCGGGCTGCACCACGAAGTCCAGGCCGTCGACCGCGAGCTTTTCCCCGTAACGCTTGCTGAGGTTTCTCACCTCAATCATCTAATGCTCCTTTGTGAATTACATCCCCGACTGGCTACATCCGATCTGACTCACCCAGGCTAGGGCGGCCGCCGCGACCCCGCGTCAGCCGATCGGCCACATATTGATCCGCCGCCTAGTACCACTGGCCTAGGTCACT
>JBKQQQ010000714.1:0-17295 GCA_052144275.1 Streptosporangiaceae bacterium | reverse complement strand
TGATGCCTGTCGAATCGGTGTACCCAGCGCTTGAGCCGCTGCTGCCGCGCGTGCGCAAGCCAATCCAGTACGTCGGCGGCGAGGTGGGCTCGGTCACCAAGGACTGGGACAGCGCGGATGTCCGGTGGGCGCTGTGTTACCCGGACGCCTACGAAGTCGGGCTGCCCAACCAGGGCATCCAGATCCTCTACGAGGTGCTGAACGAGCGCGCCGGCGTGCTCGCCGAACGTACCTACACCGTGTGGCCCGACCTTGAGGCGCTGATGCGCGAGAACGGCGTGCCCCAGTTCACCCTGGAGGCGCATCGGCCGGTCGGCGCCTTCGACGTGCTCGGGGTGAGCTTCGCGACCGAGATGGCGTACACCAACCTCCTGACCGTGCTTGACCTGGCGGGCATTCCCCTGTTTTCCGCCGAGCGGACCGAGGGTCACCCCCTGGTGATCGCCGGGGGCCACGCCGCGTTCAACCCCGAACCGGCGGCGGACTTCCTCGACGTGGTGGTCCTCGGCGACGGTGAGCAGGCCGTGCTCGCGATCACGGACCTGATTCGCGGCTGGAAGCAGGCCGGGCAGCCAGGCGGGCGGGACGGGCTGCTCCTCCGGCTGTCGACAATCGCCTATGTACCTCGTTTCTACGACGTATCCTACCACTCCGATGGAAAGATTTCAAAAGTAGTTCCGAATCGCCTCGACGTACCGTCCACAGTTTCGAAATATACCGTGATGGACCTGGATGCGTGGCCCTATCCGCGCCGGCCCGTCGTCCCGGTCGCGGAGACCGTGCACGAGCGGTACAGCGTGGAGATCTTCCGCGGCTGCACCCGCGGCTGCCGGTTCTGCCAGGCCGGGATGATCACCAGGCCGGTGCGGGAGCGGTCCATCACCACGATCGGCTCGATGGTCGCGAATGGCCTCAAAGCCAGCGGCTTCGACGAGGTGGGACTGCTCTCCCTGTCCAGCGCCGACCACAGCGAGATCAACGAGATCGCGGTCGACCTGGCCGACTGCTACGAGGGGACCAACGTCGGGCTGTCGCTGCCGTCCACCCGGGTGGATGCCTTCAACGTGACCCTCGCCGACGAGCTGAGCCGGAACGGGCGCCGGTCCGGGCTGACGTTCGCCCCGGAAGGCGGGTCCGAGCGGATGCGCAAGGTGATCAACAAGATGGTCACGGAAGAAGACCTGCTGCGCACCGTCACGACCGCCTACGGCAGCGGCTGGCGGCAGGTGAAGCTGTACTTCATGTGCGGGCTGCCGACCGAGACGGACGCCGACGTGCTGGCCATCGCGCAGCTGGCGCGCCGGGTGATCGCGGCCGGCCGGGAGGCGACCGGGCGGCGCGACATCAGGTGCACGGTGTCGATCGGCGGCTTCGTGCCCAAGCCGCACACGCCGTTCCAGTGGGCGGCGCAGTGCCCGCCGGAGGTAGTGGACGCCCGGCTGCGCGCGCTCGGCGGCGCGCTGCGCGCGGACCGCGGCTACGGCAAGGCGATCGGGTACCGCTATCACGACGGGCAGCCCGGCCTCATCGAGGGCCTGCTTTCCCGCGGTGACCGCCGGGTGGGCGGCGTGATCCTGGCGGCGTGGCGGGATGGCGCGCGGTTCGACGGGTGGGGCGAGTACTTCTCGTTCGAGCGCTGGCAGCGGTGTGCCGAGACGGCTCTGGCCGGGGAGCCGGTCGATCTCGCATGGTACACTACGCGCGAACGTGGTTACAGCGAGGTGCTCCCCTGGGATCATCTGGACGCGGGTCTTGACCGCGACTGGCTGTGGCAGGACTGGCAGGATTCCATCGCTTCCGAGGGTTCAGGGGTTTCTGGGGGCGCGGCCGAGGTGGAAGATTGCCGCTGGACTCCGTGTTATGAATGCGGGGTTTGTCCCGCCATGGGTACCGAGATCCAGGTGGGCCCGACGGGAGAGCGCCTTGACGGGAGGCGGCTGCTTCCCGTAGTGGGCGGGAGGTAGCGTGGCGGAACCGGCACCCACCAGGCCTGCGGTGCAGCATCTGGTGGTCCGGTATGCTAAGCGTGGAAAGATGCGTTTTGCCAGCCACAGGGACGTGGCGCGCGCCTTCGAGCGGGGAGTGCGCAGGGCAGGTCTGCCGATCGCTTATTCAGCCGGGTTCACGCCGCACCCGAAGATTTCCTATGCGGGCGGTGCGCCGACCGGTGTGGCGAGCGAGGCTGAGTACCTGAGCCTCACGCTGACTGCCCGGCAGGATGAGACGCAGGTGTGCCAGCGGCTCGACGCGGCACTGCCTGATGGGATTGATGTGATCGACGTCACGGAGGATGCTGGGGTTGACGGGAGACCGTCCACGGGCTCCGGCGCGTCGCCGTCCGGTGGTTTTGGCCATCTGGAGGCATCCGAGTGGCGAGTGGTTCTACCGGGCGTGAGGCCGGCGGCGGCGCAGCGGGCTGTCGCGGGTTTTCTCACCCTCGGCGAGGCGCCGGTGGAGCGCCTTACGGACAAGGGCGTCCGGCGGCTGGATGCCCGCGCGGCCGTGGTCGAGATGAACGTTGTCGAGATGGGACCGACTACGGCTGATCCTGACGGCGGTCAGCGTGCCGCTGTGACAGGCTACGAAGATTGTGCCATTCTCCGAATGGTTGTTCTACATACGGCGCCTGCCGTGCGGCCCGAGGATGTCTTGACCGCGCTGCGCGAACAGGCCGGCATCGTTCCGTCTTCGCCGCCCATGACCACCCGGCTGGCGCAGGGCCCGCGGGCCCGGCTGGCCGGGGAGGCCCTGCTCACCAGGGAGAAGGGGTCATGACGGCGATGCGGTGGTGCCAGGGGGCCGTACCCGTGAAGACAGAGATAGGTTACGAGGCTCGGTGCTGCCGGGCTCGCGCGGTACCCGCGCGAGCCCAGGACCGCCAGCGCGGCTCCGCCTGGGCCTTCGTTTACAACGTGCTCCCGTGCGGTGTGCGGATGCGTCGCGGAACGCCGCCAGCTAGCGGAATGCCGCCAGCTAGCGGAATGCCGCGGTACCGCGCGCCCGGGAGCCTGACTGGAGATTGCCCGAATGCTCGAGAGCGAGCTGTACGACAGAGAATTCAATGACAACGCCGCGGGCGGGCGTGGTGCCGGCGAGCTGAACCCGGTCGTGCCCGCGGCGGTGTTCCAGCCGCCGCAGGTGGTGTTCCAGCCGCCGACGGCGCGGCCGGAGCCCGTCCGGCCCGAGCCCGTCCGGCCCGAACCTGCGCCGCCGGCCCAGACGGCCGGTTCCCCGGCACCCGCCGGGCCCAGCGGGAACGCCGACGGCGCCGGTGGCCCCGGCGACGATGACGACGGCGCGGCCGCGGGGCGCCGCCGCAGGCGGCGGCCGAGCCGCGGCCGGGGCAGGAACGGCGAGGCGGACGCCGCGGCGGAAGCCGGCGACGGCCAGCCGGACGCCCAGGCTGGCGAGGGAACCCAGGACGCGCAGCCGGACGCGGCGAGCGGCGAAGGCCAGCCGGAGGCCCAGGGGACCAGGCGGTCGCCTGCCCGCACGCGCAGCCGCCGGACCAGCGCGGCCAGGGACGGCGCGGCCAGGGACGGCGCGGACACGTCCGCGGGCGCCGGCGCCGACACCTCCGCGCAGGCCGGATCCGCGGACGGCAACGGGGACGCCGGCGCCAGCGGTGTGGCCGAGGACGACGCCGACGGCCCGGGCGGCAGTGCGCGCCGGCGCCGCCGCAAGCGCCGCCGCGGTTCGGCCGACGGCGTGGCCGGGCCGGACTCGCTGACCACGGACGACCCGCCGGACACCGTCGTGCACGTCCGCGAGCCGAACGGCAGCGACGACGTGCGGTCGGTCAAGGGCTCCACCCGGCTCGAGGCCAAGAAGCAGCGGCGCCGTGAAGGCCGGGAGACCGGCCGCCGCCGGCCGCCGATCATCACCGAGTCGGAGTTCCTCGCCCGCCGCGAGTCGGTCGAGCGCTCCATGGTGGTCCGCCAGCGCAAGGACCGCACCCAGATCGCCGTGCTCGAAGACGGCGTGCTGGTCGAGCACTACGTGAACCGGTCCACCCACCAGTCCTATGTCGGCAACGTCTACCTGGGCAAGGTCCAGAACGTGCTCCCGTCGATGGAGGCCGCCTTCGTCGACATCGGCAAGGGCCGCAACGCGGTACTCTACGCGGGCGAGGTGAACTTCGACGTCAGCGGGCTCGAGGGCCAGCCCAAGCGGATCGAGTCGGCGCTCAAGCCCGGCCAGTCGGTGATCGTGCAGGTCACCAAGGACCCGGTCGGCCACAAGGGCGCCCGGCTGACCAGTCAGGTCAGCCTGCCCGGCCGCTACCTGGTCTACGTGCCCGGCGCGTCCATGACCGGTATCAGCCGCAAGCTGCCCGACACCGAACGGACCAGGCTCAAGCAGATCCTGAAGAAGGTCATGCCCGAGGACGGCGGCGTCATCGTCCGCACCGCGGCCGAGGGGGCGGCCGAGGAGGAACTGGACCGGGACGTCGCCCGGCTCGCCGCCCAGTGGGAGGCGATCGAGAAGAAGGCCAAGACGGCCAGCGCTCCCGCGCTGCTCTACAGCGAGCCCGACCTGACCATCCGCGTGATCAGGGACGTGTTCAACGAGGACTTCGGCAAGCTCGTGGTGTCGGGCGACGAGGCCTGGGACGTGGTGGACGAGTACGTCAAGTACGTCGCCCCGCATCTGGCCGGCCGGCTCAGCCGCTGGCAGGGCGACCGGGACGCGTTCGCCGAGTACCGCATCGACGAGCAGCTGGCCAAGGCGCTTGAGCGCAAGGTCTGGCTGCCGAGCGGCGGGTCGCTCGTCATCGACAAGACCGAGGCCATGACGGTCATCGACGTCAACACGGGCAAGTTCACCGGGCAGGGCGGCAACCTGGAGGAGACCGTCACCCGGAACAACCTCGAGGCCGCCGAGGAGATCGTCCGCCAGCTCAGGCTGCGCGACGTGGGCGGCATCGTGGTCATCGACTTCATCGACATGGTGCTCGAGAGCAACCGGGAACTGGTGCTGCGCAGGCTGCTCGAGTGCCTGGCCCGGGACCGGACCAAGCACCAGGTCGCCGAGGTGACCTCGCTCGGCCTGGTCCAGATGACCAGGAAGCGGGTGGGCGCCGGCCTGCTCGAGGCCTTCTCCACGCCGTGCGAGTGCTGCAACGGCCGCGGCGTCATCCTCACCTTCGACCAGGACGCCGACAGCCAGGCCCCGCACCACACGCACGGCCGCGGTAACGGCGGCAATGCCGGCCGGGTTCCCGCCCCCGCTGCCATGGCCAGCCCGGCCTCGGTGGCCGCCCGGTCCCGCCCGGCCGAGAGCCCCCCGCCCGCCGCCAGCAGCCCGGCCGCCGCGACGCCTCCGGCCGACGCCGGCGCCCCGGACGGTCCATCGGCCGACGCCTCGCAGGCCCCCAGCTCCCAGCCAGGCCCCGCCCAGCCGGGCCCCGCCCAGCCGGGTGGGGCCGAGGTCGCCGACGCCGCCCAGGCCACCAACGGCCAGGTGCCAGGCACACCGCCCGAGCCCGCGCGCTCCGGCAGCGGCCGCCGCCGGCGGCGCAAGCCCTCGGGGCTGGCCACGCCTGTCCCGGCTGACACGGCGGCCGCAGCTTCCCCTGCCGACGCAGCGCAGGCCGCCGACGGTGCCGCCTAGACCGGCCCTCAACCGTCACGTTGTCACATCGTTGCGCCAATCGGGCCCGCGCCAGGCCCGCGCCAGGCCCGAAAGACGGATGCCGAACGAGCCGGGTTCGTGCAGGCGCTGAGGTCTGGTAGCCTTAGCGGTCGGGAGTTGCCCGCTGCGCGGGCCCCGTGTGCACGTTCAAGCGAGCCCGCCGTGGTGAACCGGAGTTCCGAGGCACGCTAGGAAAGCGCAAGGAAAGAGAGAGTTCTCGGGTGTACGCGATTGTGCGCTGCGGCGGCAGGCAGGAAAAGGTCGCGCTGGATGAGGTCGTCACCGTCGACAAGCTGCCTGGCGAGGTCGGCTCGAGCATTACGCTCCCGGCCCTTCTGGTGGTAGACGGCGACCGGGTCATCAGCGACCCCGCCGAGGTCGGCCGCTATCAGGTCACGGCGGACATCGTCGGTGACGCGGCAGGCCCCAAGATCAACATGATCCACTACCGGAACAAGACCGGCTACCGGCGGCGTCTCGGCCACCGGCAGCGGTACAGCCAGGTCCGGATCACCGGTATCGGCACCGAAGCCGAGAGCGCCGGAGCCAAGAGCACCGGAGCCAAGGCCGTGGGTGCCACGACCACCAAGGCGAAGGCGGAGGAGGACTGAGATGGCACACAAGAAGGGCGCGTCATCCAGCCGCAACGGCCGCGACTCGAAGGCCCAGCGCCTCGGCGTCAAGCGTTACGGCGGCCAGCTCGTGAACGCGGGCGAGATCATCGTCCGCCAGCGCGGCACGCACTTCCACCCGGGCGAGGGCGTCGGCCGCGGCGGTGACGACACGCTGTTCGCGCTGGTCGGCGGCACCGTTCAGTTCGCTAGGCGGCACGGCCGCCGGGCCGTGAACATAGTCCCGGCCGAGCCTCCGGCGTAGGCTCGCCAAGGGGACGCACAACGTAGGACCAGAAGGCGGGCCGGGCAACAACCTGGCCCGCCTTTCTCGTGCATAAAGGAAAGGAACATCGTGGCGGAGTTCGCCGACCGGGTCACGCTGCGGGTGCAGGCCGGCCACGGCGGGAACGGCTGCGCCTCGATTCACCGGGAGAAGTTCAAGCCGCTCGGCGGCCCGGACGGGGGTAACGGCGGACACGGCGGTGACGTGATCCTCCAGGTGGACGCGAGCGCGGCCACCCTGCTCGACTTCCACCGCCGCCCGGTGCGCCGGGCCGGCAACGGCCGGCAGGGCGAGGGCTCGAACCGCACCGGTGCCGACGGCGCGGACCTGATCATCGGTGTGCCGAACGGGACTGAGGTCAAGACGGCCGACGGCGAGGTGCTCGCCGACCTGGTCGGCGTGGGCACCCGGTTCGTCGCCGCCGCGGGCGGCCGGGGCGGTCTCGGCAACGCGGCGCTGGCCTCGCCGCGGCGCAAGGCGCCCGGATTCGCCCTCAAGGGCGAGCCGGGTCAGCAGCGCGACCTCATCCTCGAGCTGAAGACGATCGCCGACGTCGGGCTGGTCGGCTTCCCCAACGCGGGCAAGTCTTCCCTGATCGCGGCGATGTCCGCGGCCCGGCCGAAGATCGCCGACTACCCGTTCACCACCTTGATCCCGAACCTCGGCGTGGTCGAGGCGGGCGACGTCCAGTACGTCGTGGCCGACGTGCCGGGCCTGATCCCGGGCGCCAGTCAGGGCAGGGGCCTGGGCCACGACTTCCTCCGCCACGTGGAGCGCTGCTCCACCCTGGTCCACGTCATCGACTGCGCGGCCGAGGAACCCGGCCGCGACCCGGCCGCCGACCTGGCCGCGATCGAGGCGGAACTGACCGCCTACGGCGACTCGACCGGCGCCGAACTCGTCAGGCGGCCGCGGCTGATCGCGCTGAACAAGATCGACGTGCCGGCCGCCCGCGAGCGCGCGGACCAGGTCAAGCCCGAGTTCGAGGCCCGCGGCTACCCGGTCTTCGAGATCTCCGCCGCCACCGGCGAGGGCCTGCGCCAGCTGGGCTTCGCGATGGCGGCGCTGGTCGCCGCGGACCGCGCGGCCCGCCCGGCCGAGCTTCCCGCCGAGCGGGTCCGGGTCAAGGTCGCCGTCAAGGCCGCCGACGAGCCGGGCTTCGAGGTGGTCAGGATCGGCGACACCTTCCTCATCAAGGGCGAGAAGCCGCAGCGCTGGGTCAGGCAGACCGACTTCAGCAACGACGAGGCGGTCGGTTACCTGGCCGACCGGCTGGCCCGCCTGGGCGTGGAGGAGGCCCTCGCCGAGGCGGGCGCCGAACCAGGCGCGGAAGTCCTGATCGGCGACCCCGACGACGCCGTGGTGTTCGACTGGGACCCCGCCGCCCCGATGAGCAGTGGCGCCAGTTCGTCCGCCCGGCACGGCAGGCACAAGGACCCCAGGCAGCGCCTCGGCCCCCGCGGCACCGACCCCCGGCTGTCACCGTGACGATCGCCGTCCAGCGGCCGGACATCGCCGCGGCGTCCAGGGTCGTGGTCAAGGTCGGCTCCTCGTCGCTGACCACCGCCGACGGCGAGATCGCCGACGAGGCGATCGCGGCCCTGGCCGCCGCCCTCGCGGCCCGCAGGCAGGACAACACCCAGCTCGTCCTGGTCTCCTCGGGGGCGATCGCGTCCGGCCTGGTCCCGCTCGGGCTGTCGCGGCGCCCCCGCGACCTGGCCACCCAGCAGGCGGCGGCCAGCGTCGGCCAGGGCCTGCTCATCGCCAGGTACACGGCCGCCTTCGCCCGGCACGGCATTCGCACCGGCCAGGTCCTGCTGTCCGCCGATGACCTGATGCGCCGGACCCACTACCGCAACGCCCAGCGCACCCTGGACCGGCTGCTGGAGCTGGGCGTGCTGCCGGTGGTCAACGAGAACGACACCGTGGCCACTGACGAGATCAGGTTCGGCGACAACGACCGGCTGGCCGCTCTGGTCGCGCACGTGACCCGGGCCGGCGCGCTCATCCTGCTGTCCAACGTGGACGGCCTGTACGACGGCGATCCGCGCCGCGGCGAGGCGCAGCGGATCACCGAAATCCGGGAAAGAGCCGACCTGGACGGGATCAGGCTGGGCCGGGGCGCCAAGGCCGGCCAGGGGGGCAGCCAGGCGGGCGAGAAACAAGGCATCGGCGGCATGGCCACCAAGGTGGAAGCCGCGATGATCGCGTCGGCGGCCGGCATCCCGACCGTGGTCGCCGACGCCGCCAGTGCCGCGGCCGCGCTGAGCGGCGCGCCGGCGGGCACCTATTTCGCGGCGGCCCGCGGCCGCCGCCCCGCGACCAGGCTGCTCTGGCTGAAGCACGCCGCAGTGGCCCGCGGCAGCCTCCGGCTGGACTCCGGCGCGGTGGAGGCCGTCGTCAGCAAGCGCGCCAGCCTGCTGCCGGCCGGCATCACCGGCGTCGAGGGAACCTTCGACGCCGGTGACCCGGTCAACCTCTGTGACGAGGACGGCAACGTCGTCGCGCGCGGCCTGGTGAACTACGACGCCACCGAGATCCCCGGCCTGATGGGCCGCTCGACCAGGTGGCTGGCGAGCAAGCTAGGCCAGGAATACGAGCGCGAGGTCGTGCACCGCGACGATCTCGTATTGTGCTAGCCCGGGGGCTGTGCTAGCCCGGGGGGACGACCCCCCGGAACCCCCGGTGCGCTCCGCGCCCCGCTGCAGTGCTCGCCGTAGTATCGCGCGGCCGGAGGGGCCTCCAGGCCCCTCGCGGACCGCGTGATGTCGGAGCTTCGCTCCGAACTGCTCGCCGTGTGGCTCAGGGCTAGTTGTCGTCTCCGCCGCTGGGGGGGCGGTTGGACAGCCGGTCGAACAGCCCGCCGCCGGCCCGCGCCGCGCCTTCGGCGACACCGCGGAAGATGCCGATCAGCGGGTCCTGGGAACGGTTCCACGAGTCCTGGTAGGCCTTGGCCGCGTTCCTGATTTCCTCGCCGACCGAGGCGCTGCCGTCGGTGTCCCGGCGCGGGTAGTCGCCGCCCAGGATGCGCTCGTACTCACCGTGCGTGGCCCAGTAGTCCAGCTCAGCGAACCTGACCACGGCGAACGGGTGAGTCGTGCCCTGGAGCTGCAGGATCTTCAGGATGCTGTCCCGCAGGTCGGGCACCGCGTCGTACTCGTGCGCCTGCTCGCGGAACGCGTCCGGGTTCAGTTCGGACAGCTGCGCGCCGCCCGCCAGCTTCATCAGCACCCGCCGGGAGGCGTCTAGGTCCTGCCCCGCCAGCAGCCCGGCGCGGTCGCAGGAGAGCTCGGACTTGCGGAACCACTCCTCCAGGCCCCAGATGATGGCCCCGAGGCCGAGCGTGATCGGCAGGAAGGCGACCCGCGCGGCCAGCCGGAGCAGGATCAGCAGCATGGTGCGGTAGACCACGTGCCCGGACAGGATGTGCCCGAGCTCATGCCCGATCACCGCCCTGAGCTCTTCCGCATCGAACAGGTCGACCATGCCGGTGTTGATCACGATGAACGGCTTGTCCCGGCCCAGCGCCATCGCGTTCACGATCGGCGTCTGCATGACGTAGCACTCGGGCACCTCGTCCAGGTCCAGGATGTAGGCACCGTCCCTGACCAGTTCGTAGATGTGCGGGAACTGGCGCTCGGAGACCCGGACGCTGCCCGCCAGGTAGGTAAGCCGGAAGGCCCGCTCGTTGAACAGGCCGAACAGCTTGCGCAAAAGCGTGTCGAATCCGCTGAGCTTGCGCAGCGCGACCAGCGCCGAGCGGTCGGCAGGATGCTCGTACGCGCGGGACGAGATGCCGGTGAGCCGGACTCGCGCGCGATCAGGAACTGAAGTCATATCTCGTATGGTAACCCTACCGCCGGCCTGTTAGGCCGCCATAAGGCCGGTACGATACGACGGCATGAGGGCTCATTAGCCATGCGGCGGATCGGAGTGGTGGGCGGCACGTTCGACCCCATCCACCACGGCCACCTAGTCGCCGCGAGCGAGGTCGCGCACGACTTCGCGCTGCACGAAGTCGTCTTCGTGCCTACCGGCGAGCCCTACCAGAAGGAGTACCGTGCCGTCTCGCCCGCCGAGGACCGGTACCTGATGACGGTGATCGCGACCGCGTCGAACCCCAAGTTCAGCGTCAGCCGGGTGGACATCGACCGGCCCGGGCCCACCTACACCATCGACACGCTGCGGGACCTGCGCGCCGCCGCCGGGCCGGACGACGAGCTGTACTTCATCACCGGCGCCGACGCGCTGGCCAAGATGCTGACCTGGCATGACGTGGACGAACTGTTCACCCTGGCGCATTTCGTGGGCTGTACCAGGCCAGGGCACCGGCTGTCGGGGGCGGGTCTGCCGGACGGGAAGGTCAGCCTGGTGGAGATCCCGGCGCTGGCCATCTCCTCGACCGAGTGCCGCGCCCGGGTCGCGGCGGGCGAGCCGGTCTGGTACCTGGTCCCCGACGGCGTGGTGCAGTACATCGCCAAACGCTGCCTGTACGCCAAGCCGGGCGCCTGACCTGGGCCTGGGTTTCTCCGTACGCGGGATGAGCCCACGGGCACGGTAACCTTCGGGTGGCGTTACATCGCCCAGCGCGGCCTGTACGCCAGGGCGGCTGTCAGACCGCTGTGAGATGGTTAGAAGGAAAGCGACCCTACCGAGGGAGGCCGGCAAGCACTCGTGACAGCCACACCGAGGGCCGTCGAGCTTGTGGAGACCGCCGCGCTGGCCGCGGCGGACAAGCTGGCGGACGGCATAATCGCCTATGACGTGAGCGACCAGCTAGTGATTACCGACGCGTTCCTGCTCTGCTCGGCGCCGAACGACCGCCAGGTCAAGGCCATCGTGGACGAGGTCGAGCTGCGGATGCGCCAGGCGGGCGCGAGCCTGGTCCGCCGCGAGGGCGAGCGGGAGGGCCGCTGGGTGCTCCTGGACTACCTCGACGTGGTGATCCACGTGCAGCACTCCGAGGAGCGCATGTACTACGCCCTCGAGCGGATCTGGAAGGACTGCCCGCAGATCCCTCTCCCTGAGCTGGTCGTCAATCCCGGGAGGAACTCCTGAGCGACCCCGTGCGGCTGGTGCTGTGGCGGCACGGCCAGACGGTCTGGAACGCCGAACGGCGCTTCCAGGGGCAGAGCGACATCCCGCTCGACGAGACGGGGCAGGCCCAGGCTGACCGGGCCGCGAGGCTGCTGGCCGGGCTGCGCCCGGACCTGATCGTCTCCTCCGACCTGAGCCGCGCGGCGAGCACCGCCGCCGCGCTGGCCCGGTTGACTGGGCTCGAGGTGACGCTCGACAAGGACCTGCGCGAGCGGCACGGCGGCTGCTGGGAGGGGCTGACCGACACGGACATCCGCGCCCGCTACCCGGCCGAGCACGCGTCCTGGAATCCGCCCGACGGCGAGCCGAGCCCCGTGGTCGCCGAACGGGTGGCCGGCGCGCTGCACCGCATCGCCGCCGGCCTCGAAGACACGACGTCCGGGCTGGCCGTGGTGGTCAGCCACGGCGCCGCGCTCCGGCTGGGCATGTCGCGGCTGCTCGGCATGCCGGACGAGCTGTTCGGCGTGCTCGGCCCGCTGTCCAACTGCTCCTGGTCCATGCTCGGCCGCCGACGCGACCGCTGGCGCCTGCTCGAGCACAACGCGGGCACCCTGCCCGAGCCTGTCCTCAGCGACGACCGATAAAAATCATGAGTCCTTCTCCCGAACGACCTGGGCGATTCGCCTCCCTCACCTGGTACGGCCAGGCTGGGTTCAGACTGGCGGCGGGCGACAGCCGCGTGCTGATCGACCCGTTCCTGACCGACCGGTCCGACCGCCGCTACCGGCCGCCCGCCGCGGCGGCGGACTTCGCCGACATCACCCTGGTGCTCTGCACGCACGAGCACGTGGACCATATGGACCTGCCGTTCCTGCGGGAATTCTGCGCGGTCAACTCGACCGCCACGATCGTGGTTCCCGCGCCGGTCGTCGAGCTCGCGGCCGGCGGTGGCGTGGACCGGTCCCGGCTGACTGGCGCGGTGCCCGGCCAGGAACTGCGCGACCGGGACGTGACCGTGCACCCGGTGCCGGCCTTGCACGGGATCGGCGGTGACGAGCCCGTGGTGTACGAGTTCTCCTCCCGCGACGGACCGGTGAGGTTCCTCGGCTACGTCATGGACATCGGCGGCATCCGCTTCTACCACCACGGCGACGGCCTGGTCTATCCCGAGCTTCCCGGTACCTTGTCCGAGCTGGCCCCCGACGTGCTGATGATCCCCATCAACGGCCGTGATCACATGCGCGAATCCCGCGGCATCGTCGGCAATATGAACGAGACCGAAGCCGCCTGGCTCTGCGCCGAGGTCGGCCCGGCCTTCGTCATCCCCATGCACTACGACGCGATCGCCGGCAACACCGGCGATCCCGGCCACTTCGCCACCCTGGTCCGCGAATCCGCCGCCCCCGCCACCGTGCTCCTTCCCCCGCGTGCCAAGCCGGTCACCCTAGCCCTTCCCTGACCCCCCGTGACCGGCAGCGTGACCGGCAGCGTGACCGGCAGTGTGACCGGGCAGGGCCCAGATAGTCGTGCGCTTGACGTCGCTATCTTCCAGCACGCTCAGGCCGGGAACGTCGTATGCGGCCAGCGCGCGCAACCGGTCCCGGGGCAGATACGCCCGCCCGAAATCGCCCGCCAGGACGTCGGCTCCGCGGGCATGACCCCGCTCGAGGAACCGCATCACCCGGCCGGCCAGATCCCGTTCGTAGAACGCGTCGGCGGCCAGCATCACGTCAGCGTCAGGGGCATCGGTGTCCAGGACGTCCGCGCAGACGGCTAGGACCGCTACGCCGTTGGCGTCAGCGTTGACAGTGATCGCGGCGGCCGCGAGCGGGTCAATGTCGTAGGCGGTCACGGCCGCTGCTCCTGCCCTGGCCGCCGCGATGGCCACCAGCCCGGAGCCGGAGGCGATATCGATCACGTGCCGGTCTTTGACCGCCTCGGGGTGGTCGAGAAGGTAGCGGGCCAGCGCCTGGCCGCCCGCCCAGGCGAACGCCCAGAATGGCGGGTCGAGATTGGTCCGGCCTGCCGCCAGCTCCGTGCGCTGCCACAGGCCGATCGGTTCGCTCGCCTGGTGCAGCCGGATCTCCGGGACGAGCGCTACCGCACTCAGCTGGGTGCTGGTCAGAATTATCTGCCGCGCGGACGGCTCGGGCACAGTACTGCGGATCACGATGCTGGCCGCCGTCCGGCTTAAAGTCCCGCTCCCATGCCGACGGCGTCCGAGAAGACCCCGGAAGATCCGAGAAGACCCGCCGGCAATTGCCGGTCCACGCCGACCTATCAATTGCTAGCCTACGCCCGCTCGTCAATTTATGCAATTAACTTGCAATTGCGATAATGGCGCATTTAATTTATCCAGGTGACTGCTCCGGGCCCGACAGGCGTGGCGAGTGCCGGGTACCGGTGGTACCTAGCCGCGCAGGTGCTGTCGCTAGCCGGCACGATGATGAGCTACACGGCGCTGTTCTGGCTCGTGCTGCACATCCCCGGCGGCGGCGCTCCGGCGCTGGCCGCGGTGGACGCGGCGCAGTGCCTGCCGATGCTGCTGTTCAGCCGCCGGGCCGGGATCATCGTCGCCCGTCACCGGGCCGCCCGGATCGCGATGGTCACGCAGGCCCTGCAGGCCGCCGGGTCGCTGGCCATCGGCGTGCCGCTACTGGCCGGGACGATGACGATCTGGTACCTGGTGCCGCTCTCGTTCGCGATCGGCTGCGTCCAGTGCGTGGACCTGCCGGCCCGCCAGACCTTCATGCTCGACCTCGTCGGCGGGGCCGAACTGCGCCGCGGCACCTCGCTCTTCGCGACAGTCACCGGGCTGGCCAGGATCGCCGGGCCGGGCGTGGCCGGGATCATCATCGCGGCCAGCGGCGAGACCGCGGTGTTCTTCATCAACGCCGCCTCGTTCAGCGGCGTGATCGTGGTGCTCGCCAGGCTGTCTGCCAAACCGGCCCCGGCCAAACCAGCTCCAGTCAGGCCGGCGGCCCTGCCCGTAGCCCTGCCCGTAGCCGCGCCCGTAGCCGCCCGGCGCTTCCGCTGGCTGCTCGACCTTCCCCGCGGCGTCCAGGCCGCGGCCGCGATGGCGCTGCTCGTGGGCGGCTTCGGCCTCCAGTTCGCGGTGACGAACCCGCTGATGGCCACCCGGGTCTTCCACCTGGGCGCGGTCGGTTTCGGGCTGTTCGGCACATCCATGGCGGTCGGCGGGATCGCCGGGAACTACTACTCCTCGCGCCGGAGGGACCCCGGCCAGCGTGAGTTCCTGGCCTGGGCCCTGGTGTTCGGCGCGGCGGAATGCCTGGCCGCGGTCATGCCCACGGCCTGGGCTTACGACGCGGTCATGGTCGTGACCGGCGCGGCCACCCAGCTCTTCGCGACCAGCGCGACCGTCTACATCCAGCAGGCCACGCCGGCCGACCAGCGGGGGCTCGCGCTCAGCGCCTACAACGCCGGATTCATCGGGTTCGTGCCGGCCGGCGCGTTCGCCGTCGCTGCCATCGCCTCGGTCGCGGGGACCCGCTGGGCGCTGATCGCCCCCGGGCTGGCCATCCTCGCCTGCGGCACGGCCCTGACCGCCCGCGCCAATCCCAAGGACACCGCCGTCATGGACGCCGGGACCCACCCCCGCGCCCGCCGCGACGGGCAAGAACCGGAATCCGGGGCTGATACCGCCGCTCGTTCGGCAGAAAAAGGGACATCCGCCTGAACGGGGTCGCCGCGCTGCTAGCTGCCGCCAGCCGCCTCGCCTGGCCGCGGCAGCCCGAATAGGGCCACCGGGTTCTCCCAGCAGACGGCGCGCAGCCACGCGTCGCCCAGGCCGAGCCGGGCCAGCCCGCCGACCTGCCGGGCGTACGGGTAGGGGATGTTCGGGAAATCGCTGCCGAGCAGGATCTTCCCGGCCAGGCCGAGGTCGCGCGCCAGCGGCAGGGACGCGGCAGGGAACGGGGCCAGCTTGTCGAAGAAGTCGGTGAAGATCATCGTGGTGTCCAGGGCCACCCGCTCATGGTCCGCGGCCAGCCGGAGGAACGCGTCGTAGTCCGGCGCGCCCATGTGGGCCACGATGGCGGTCAGCGCCGGGTACCGAGCCAGTAGGGAACCGAACGGTCCAGGTCCGGTGCGCTCGGTCCCGACCGGAGCATGACCTGCGTGGACCACGACCGGTATCCCCGCCTCGGCGAGCAGGCCCCACACCTCATCGAGCAGCGGGTCGTCCGGCGCGAAGCCGCCCACCTGAAGGTGCACCTTGAAGATGCGCGCGCCCGCGTCCAGCGCCTGGCGCACGTGGCGCGCCGCCCCGGGCTCGGGGTAGAACGTCGCCGACGGCAGGCAGCCCGGGTTGGCCTGGGCGAACGCCAGCGTCCAGGCGTTCAGGTCGGCGGCCATGTCGGGCCGGTGGGCGTAAGCCAGCGCGCTGAACATCCGCACGCCCATGGACCGCAGGTGGGCCACCCGTTCCTCGTCACTCCACTTGTAACGGATCGGCCAGGACACCCCGACCAGCGGCCCGGCCTCGTCAAAGTACTGCCAGACCCGGCGCAGCATCCGCGGTGGCAGGAAATGAGTGTGGATATCGGCCAGCCCGGGCACGCCGAGCGCCCGGCAGAACGCCGGGAGGTCCGCGTCCTCCTCCCACGGCAGCATGTGGTCCATCCCTCGATTCAACTCCAGATTCCGCGGCCGGAGGTGTATCAGGACGGGGATAGCCCGCTCCGTGATGTCAGGCGGGGAGAACACGGCATCGGAGAGGCGATGCGGGGGACCTCTCCGGTGCCGTGTCCGGCGCTTACGAGGCGGGCTGCTGCTGCCTGCCGCAGCGGGCCTCTACCGACCAGCAGGCCTCGAGCAGCACCGGGGTGAACACCTGCGGCGCGGTGGTGCACACCGCGTGGTCGGCGTCTATCTCGTGGTCCGACGCGCCCGGGATCGCCCGGGCCAGCTTCATCTGGCGGCTCGCCGTCACGATCCGGTCCCGGGTCGTGACCACCACCGCGGTGGGGACATCGACCTCGCCGATCCAGCTGTGCGACGTGAACTCAGAGGCGGCCCGGACGGCCGAGATGGCGGTGGCGAGCGTGGTCCGCCTCATTTGAGCGCGGGCCCACTTGGCGGTGGCCGGGTCATCCACGGGGCCCAGCAGGGTCATGCCGAAAAACTCGGCGCTCATCGGCTGCAGCAGCGGGTTCCACTGGATGGCGGCGACCGCCGTCGGCAGGTACAGGGCGGCCATCTTCTCCATCGGTGATCCCAGGACGTTGCGCGCGGTGGCGCACAACACCAGGCCCGACAATAGCCGGGCGTGCCGCTTGTACATGAGCTGAGCGATCATGCCGCCCATCGAGTAGCCCACGGCAATGAAGCTGCCGATGCCGAGGACCTCGGCCAGCGCGGCGATGTCGTCGGCGCAATCCTCGAGCCGGAACCGCGAACCGACCTTGATCCCGTCACCGTGGCCCCGCAGGTCCATGGCGATGACCCGGAAATAACGGGACAGCGGTGCGAAGACCTTCCCCCAGTTCAGCTCGGCCGTGAACGCGACCCCGTGGATGAGCATGAGGGTCTGCGCGCCGGGCGGGCCGGTGCACTCCCATATCCGTGTGACTCCGCGGCCTGGCAGCTCGACCAGGCGGGTAAGCGGAGCCGTTGCCTCCCCAAGCACCTGCCGCACGCTCCTTACTCTCCTGCGACGCAGTCAGCGATGGTCGACGATCGCCGATCGTGGCCGGCCAAACGACC
>JBKQQQ010000713.1:0-3366 GCA_052144275.1 Streptosporangiaceae bacterium | reverse complement strand
GCACCGACAGCGTCTGCGCCGAGAACTCAGACCGTGACCTCACGCAGGCAAATCTACATAGGTAGAGGCCAGTTGTCCAGCTAGCCAGTTGGCAACTGCGCGCGTTGCCTTAGCGTTACGGCCGGGGAAACTGCGCCGCGTTGCCTTACCGTTGCGGCCTGGGAAACTGCGCCGCGTTGCCTTACCGTTGCGGCGGGGGGAATCCGATGGTCTGGGTGGCCAGCGTGAGGGTGTCCTCGCACAGGAAACCGACCGCGGGCGCCGTGTCGCCGAACGCCGGGCTCAGCGCCGCGTGCACCGCCGCCTGCGGTCGAGTCGGTGAGGGCGGCGATGCCGGCCTTGGCCGCGGCGTAGGTGGGCTGGCCGATCGAGCCGAGCAGGAACGCCTCCGAGGAGGTGTTGACGATCCTGGCGTAGACCTGACGGCCGGCCGCCTTCCGCGCCTCCCGCCAGTAGGCGGTGGCCAGCCGCGTGGTCACGAAGTGCCCGCGCAGGTGGACCCGGATGACCAGGTCCCACTCCTGCTCGGTCATCGAGAAGATCATCCGGTCGCGCAGCACCCCGGCGTTGTTGACCAGGATGTCCAGCTGCCCGTACTGCTCGAGCGCGGTCGCCACCAGCTGCTCGCCCGTCGCCCACTCCGCGACATCCCCGGCGGCCACCACCGCCTGGCCGCCGGCCGCGGCGATCTCGGCCGCCACCGCCTGCACGGCGTCCCCCGGCAGGTCGTTGAGCACCAGCCGGGCGCCAGCCTGGGCCAGCGCCAGCGACTCCGCCCGGCCCAGCCCAGCTCCCGCTCCGGTCACGATGGCCACCCGGCCGGTCAGCCTCAGCGCCTCGTCCATTCCATCCTTCCAAGATCTTTATCCCGAACGATCCCGGTTCCCGCACTATCTCCCGTTGTCCGTGGCTTCCGGCGTCAGTAGCCCGGGCCGGCCAGGATGCCGCCGTCGGCGATGAACTCGCTGCCGGTCGAATAGGACGACTCGTCGGAGGCCAGGTACGCCACCAGCCGGGAGATCTCGACCGGCTCGGCGAACCGGGCCAGCGGCATGGCCTTGATGAAGGCCTCGGCCTCGCCGTCCGTGCGGGCGCCCGCCGAGTCGATGACCATCCGGGTGAGCACCCCGCCGGGATGCACCGAGTTGACCCGGATGCCGAACGGGGCCAGCTCACGCGCGGCCACCTTGGTCATGCCGCGGATGGCGAACTTGCTCGCGCTGTAGGCGGAAAGCCCGGCCGCCCCGGTGAACCCCTCGATCGAGGAGATGTTGACGATCGATCCGCCGCCCGCCGCCTTCATGGGATCGATCACCGCCTTCATGCCGAGCCAGCAGCCCACCGCGTTGACCTCGAGCACGCGCCGGAAATCGGCCAGCGGCATGTCGGCGATGCTGGCGAAGGTGAGGATGCCGGCGTTGTTCACCAGCACGTCGAGCCGGCCGAAGACCTCCACCGCCAGGGCGACCGCGGCGGCCCAGTCGTCCTCGCTGGTGACGTCGTGATGGGTGTACCGGCAGGACTGCTCGCCGAGCCCGGCCGCCACGGCCGCGCCCTTGTCGTCCAGCACGTCGCCGAACACCACCCGGGCGCCTTCGGCGACGAAATGCCGCACATGGGACTTGCCCATGCCCCGGGCGCCGCCGCTGATCAGCGCGACCTTGCCGTCGAGCCGGCCCATGGTCCTCCTCGCACCAAAAGTCTCCGACCAAACGCTTGCTTGGCCCGAGCCTAACACCATCACGGCTCAACTAGAACGTGTTCTTGTTTTGCCCCCGGCTGCGGCGTAGAGTCCGAGCACGGGCGGGTACGCCGCATCGTTCGGCCCCTAGGCCACTTGCGAGGACCGGATGGAACGCAGCGCGGATTACATCGTGGCCGGCGCCGGCAGCGCCGGGTGCGTGCTGGCCAGGCGTCTCGCCCAGTCGGGCGCGACCGTCATCCTGCTGGAGGCGGGCGGCCCGGACCGGACCCGGCTGGTACGCCAGCCGGGGATGATCGCCATCTTCCACAACGTGCCCGCGCTCAAGAAGCGCCTGGACTGGGGGTACTACACCGCCCCGCAGGCCAGCGCGCTCGGCCGCCGGATCCCGCAGCCCCGGGGGCGGGTGCTCGGCGGCTCCGGCTCGATCAACGGCATGCTGTTCGTCCGCGGGAACCGCAAGAACTACGACGACTGGGCCGCGGCGGGTTGTGCCGGCTGGAGTTTCGCCGACGTGCTGCCCAGCTTCAAGCGCCTGGAGGACTGGGAAGACGGCGCCAGCGCGCTGCGCGGCTCCGGCGGCCCGGTCAAGGTGACCAGGCAGAAGGACCTGACCCCGGCCTCGGCCGCGTTCATCGAGGCCCTCGCCGCGACCGCGGGGGTCAAGAAGATCGACGACTACAACGGCGAGTCCCAGGAAGGCGCGGCGGTCTTCCAGCAGAACGCCAGCGGCGGGCTGCGGTACAGCTCGTCAGTCGGTTACCTGGACCATCACGGCCTGCCGAACCTGACGATCACCACCCGGGCGCTCATCACCAGGGTCGTGATCGACAAGGGCCGCGCCACCGGGGTCGAGGTCGTCACCGAAGACGGGCGCCAGACGATAACGGCCAGCCGCGAGGTGATCCTGTGCGCCGGGGTGTACGGGTCGGCCCAGCTCCTGATGCTGTCCGGGGTCGGCCCGGCGGAGCACCTGCGCCAGCACGGCATCGCCGTGGCCGCCGACCTGCCGGTTGGCGACAACCTGCACGACCACATGTTCGTGCCCATGACCTACTGCATGACCTCGGCCCGCAACCGCGGCACCACCCCGTACTTCGTCGGCGGCGTCGTCAAGGAGGCGATCCGCGGCGACAGCTGGATGGGCCGCACCGTCTTCGAGGCTGTCGGCTTCGTCCGCAGCCCGCATGCGGAGGCCATCCCGGACATCCAGGTGCACGCGCTCCCGTGGTCCTATCCGTTCCCCAACCAGGACTCACCGGCCCGGCAGAAGGTCGACAAGCGCCCCGCCCTGACGATCATGCCCACGCTGATCTACCCGAAGAGCCGGGGTACCCTGCGGCTCGCCTCGGCGGACCCGGCCGCCGCGCCGGTCATCGACCCGGGCTACCTGACCGAACCCGACGACAGCCGGCTGCTCCTCGATGGGATCGAGCTCATCCGCGAGGTGATGGCCGGCAAGGTCATCGCCGACCAGGTCAGCCTGGAGCTGAACCCCGGGCCCGACTACCCGGACCGGGCCGCGCTGGCCGCCGAACTGCCGAACCGGGCGACGTCGGTGTACCACGCGGTCGGCACCTGCCGGATGGGCACGGACGAGCGGTGCGTGGTGGATCCGGCGCTGCGGGTCCGGGGCATCGACGGGCTCCGGGTCGCCGACGCCT
>JBKQQQ010000712.1:0-5154 GCA_052144275.1 Streptosporangiaceae bacterium | reverse complement strand
CCCGCGCCCCCCGCATCGCCCGCGCCCTGGCACTGCTCATCCAGGAGATCAACGCCACCCCGCCCGCCATGCCCGGCGACCACCGCCCCATCACCTACCACCTCACCCCGAAGCCCAGCATTTAACTTCGGACGCACAGTCCTTGCCGGAGATCTGGGACCCAAGCGGCCCAGTGTCATCCACGCAGTGCCCCGAGAATTCCTCCAACTCAGGAGTATCCGCATGAGCGCATACGTAATTGTCGAATTTACGGTCAAGGACCCGGATGTTGTGCGTGAGAAATACAGCCCCAACGCCGCGCAGACCGTCAAAGAGCACGGAGGCGAGGTTCTCGCCGCCAACGTCGACTGGGAAATCTTGTACGGCGATCCCTTGTTCAGGTCAGGGGTGCTCATCCGGTTTCCCGACCATGAGACGGCTGTCAGATGGTACAACTCGCCTGAATATCAGCAGCTGATCGACGATCGAAGTGTCGCGATGGATGCCCGTTTCAGCTTGCTCGACGGCCTCCCTGGCTGATCGAGGCGGCTCCAGATCCCGCCTCCTCACTGATACAGAGGTGCTGGTTGGCGGACTTCCACGTCGACGTGAGAACCTTGGACCGGTCGCTGTTTCGGACGACCTTGCCGCGGGTGCACGCTCACGGTGCCGGCTCGTTGGTCCCACTGTCTACGGGGGCCTCGGCAGAGTCCGACGAGCGACGCTCCTCCAGGAAGTCAGCTTTTGTCTGGCCGACCTCGATCAGGTGACCGTCGGGATCGCGCAAGTAGCAACGAATCTCTGGGCCGCGATCTATGGGCGGGGTCAGGAACAGGGCTCCTTTGGAACTCCAGTCTTCGTAGATCTCTTGGATGTCGGCGACGCGCACATTCAGGAAGCTGCTGGTCGTATCGGGGTCGGGAGCAGCGAGCGTTACCGTCGGCTTGTCTTCGGTGGGGGGACCGCCCACGTTGATGGTGATCCAGGTGTTCGCCAGAGCGACAATCGTGGGTTCTTTGTCGTGGACGATTTCGCCGCCTAGGACATCGGCGTAGAAACGACGAGAGCGAGCGATATCCTCCGACACGAGGAAGTGGGTGACCAGGATGCCCGTTTGCGGGACGGGGAAGGTCGCCATTTCATTCTCCTTTGAATCGTTGAGAGTCTGAGGCAGTCGTCTTCGGTGAGGTCAGTGGCGAGTGGTTTCACTGCTCGGCCGACCATCAGTTGCCGTAGATCCGATCCGGCCGGATGAGCACGGCGGCCCTGCGTTCTTCGGCCATGACCCGGTCGTACTCGTCCCAGTTGTCATGCTCGCCGCCGGCAGCGGCGAAGATCTCGCGACGGAGCTGCCGTAGACCTTCAGCATCAAGCCACGGCTGGGGGTCATCGGGCCCGATGAGATCAGCGTGCCCCTCGACCGCTGCCCACTGCCAACCGTCGCGGAAGGTTGCCGTCACCTGGGGACGGGCGCGGAGGTTGGCCAGCTTGATCCGGCCAGCGGTGACCAGTCCCAGGACGGTCTCGCCCGAGGCCGGGGTGAGCGATCACACCGGCATTGACAAGGGACGCTTGGATCGTCCCGTTGGACCGCAACGTCGAAATTACGACCAATCCGCGGTCATGACGGGCGAGGGCTGCCGCTTCCTCAAGTGTCGTCATCGGACCTCCTCGCCGTCCAGAGATTCAACAGGAGCAAGGCGCCATCCATCGCCGACCGCCCGTTCCTCATTGGTGGAGCCGTCTGCACGTCGCATCGCGATAAACTGTATCAGACCCTCCATTCTAGTGAAGCAGCATCCCCCAGGGCGAGTCGGTCCGTAGAGAGCAAGCATCAGGCCGAGTGTCGACCAGGAGGCCGACGAGAGCTCGGGACACCTCTACTGGCGGAGTTGAGCTCGCCTGGGCCTCAGGTCCGCGATGCTCGAACATGAGCTGCGCCGCCACCGCAACGATACGGTCGCGGGTTGCCGCCCCTTCGGAGTTAGCCTGCGCTGATTTGCAGCTAGCCCGTTCGGGTCATCAGCGTCCAGTTGTGCAAGATCGCCCAGAGCCGATCTCCGCTGCCTCGGACCCCTCTTCGATTCGCTGGGTGCCGACCAGCACATGGCTAGGTCCTGCCGTGATCGGGCATTGACCTCCCGCAGATGCTCTGGAGCAGTCGGATCGAAGTGACATACACCTCAACTATAGCTCCGATGCTCCCCAGTCATGGAGTTTTCACTTCAGATTAGTCGCTCGATTTTATAGTGACTGATACATAATCGGACCAGCCATGTGGTCGACTTCCGGCTGCCTGGTCAGTCCGCACCGGGACGGCACACCTACACGTAGAGGAGAAAACCCACTTTGCAGATCAGGCGAGTAACCACGGCTGAAGCTCCCGTTGGCGTCATTACTCAGATCGACGAAATATTCGGCCCTTCGACCGTCGAAACGGGGATCGACGTCTTGGATATCGGGGCTTCGACAAGGTCCCGGAGCTGCTGGCTAGCGCGCGTCGTTCGGGACGATGAGGCCGCCGGTTCTGTCAACGGAAGTCGAATTCTGATCAGTTGACGAAAACGCGAAAACTGACCATCTTCCGTGTTCATGATTCGTCGGCTGCGGCGGTGGGGACGCGGCCGAGGTCTCGGTCTTTGAGCCGGTAGGAGTCGCCTTTGAGGGCGATGACGTCGGCGTGGTGGACGAGTCTGTCGATCATCGCGGCGGCGACTACTTCGTCGCCGAAGACCTCGCCCCGGATGGCTGGACCAAGACCTTCACCGACCCCCGTCACTGCGCCGCGATCGTGGACCGCCTCACCTTCAACGCCACCATCATCGAGACCGGCACCGAGTCCTACCGCCTCGCCCGCGCCAGGGCCGGCACCGGCACGTGAGCCGCCTGAGCCGGCCATGGCCGGCAGCCCGGAGCCGCGCAGCGGAGACGACACCTACGACCTCATCGATGACGCCGTCGCGGCACTAGCCGACCGTCGCGGCACTAGCCGACCGCCGCGGCACCTGGCTCGGCGACGACATCGCCGCCATGGCCCTGATCGCCAGCCTCATCGACCCAGGCCGAACGATGGCTGCCGCAGCGCGTGCACGACGCCCGCGCCAACGGGCACAGCTGGGACGAGATCGCCCGGGCGCTGGCCACGTCGAGGCCCGCCTGCGATTCGACCCGCAATCCCCCGTCGCCGACGGCAGATGGCCCTACGACTTCTGACCCAGCCAGCAGGCGGGGCCACTTCAAGCCGTCACCCCGACCACGAACCAGCCCCAAGCGGGGCCAGATCAAGCCGTCATGGTGGGGCCAAATGAAACCGTCCTAACCAGCCGGGCCATCCTCATCCCCTAGCGGGGCGTTGCTTGGCGAATTCGGTCATGTACGTGGGTTTGAGGTTGCCGTCCGTGGCCGCCTGGTCGTCCGGGATACCAAGGACCGAACGGGGCCGGTTCTCCGTTGAGGCATGGCAAGCGTGGCCGGCCGTTCATCAGCACGTACTGCCTGACGGTCGGCTCATGGCACCCGCGGCGGCGAGTTGCCTGTCCAGGCGAGTGAGAGCTACCTGAGCCTGTTCGCGAGCGCTGACGTTAGGAGGACCCGGATGCCCGCCCGGCGGCGGGCGGGCATCCGGGCTTTCCGGAACGCTGGCGTCGTCCGACGCCCGCTAGGCGTCCCGGACCATCTCGTAGGTGAGGAAGGTGAGACCGTCACCGATGGTCTTGGTGTCGATGAGGCGCATGGGTTTCTTGTCGCTGGTCTCGCCGAAGAGGCGCTCGCCCGCCCCGAGTACGACCGGGAAGACGACCAGCCGCAGCTCGTCGACCAGGTTGTGCTCGATCAGCGTGCGTCCGAGCTGGTAGCTGGCGTAGACGACGATGTCCCCGTCTAGCTCCTGCTTCAGCTTCGAGACCTCGTCCACCACCTCGCCCTTCAGGACCGTCGCGTTGCTCCACCTGGGCTCTTGGAGGGTCGAGGACACGACGTACTTGGGCAGGCTGTTCAACCTGTCCGCCCACGCGCCGCTCCGAGATAGCCACCGCGCGGCGAACCACTCGTCGCTCCTTCGGCCCAGCAGCAGGGCCTCGGTGTCCAGCGCCTCCTCGAGCGAGACCTTGGCCCACTCTTCGCGGTCCTTGCCCCCGAACTGGCCGAACCAGCCGCCCAGCCTGAAGTCCTCTTTACCGTCCGGGTCCTGGACGACTCCGTCGAACGAGACGTTCGTGCTGATCACGATCTTTCCCATTTCTGGTTCTCCTTCTGGTTGGTGTTGTCACCTACACCGCCGCGGGCGGCGTAGGTCAGTCGCCGTCGATGATGCAGGCGCTGCGGGGCCGGGAAAGTGGGCGCCCGCCGACCGCCCAGTTCGCCCCTCGGCCGGCGCCTATACAAGATGGAAGTGCGGCAAGGTGCGGGAAGAAGGTGACGCGGAGGTGGTGACAGCCGACCTGATCGCACGGGCGCGGGCCGGGGACGGCGAGGCGTTCCGGGAGCTGACCGAGCCGCACCGCCGGGAGCTCCAGGTGCACTGCTACCGGATGCTGGGATCCTTCCAGGACGCCGAGGACGCCCTGCAGAACACGCTGCTGGCCGCCTGGCAGGGTCTCGGCGGGTTCGAGGGGCGCGCCTCGATCCGCACCTGGCTCTACCGGATCGCCACCAACCGGTGCCTCGACGCGCGCCGCGCGGCCAGCCGACGACCCGCCAAGGAGTGGGACGTGCCCAAGGTTGAACCGCCCGAGCCGACCCGGCTCGGCGAAGTCGTATGGCTGCAGCCGTTTCCCGGCGCCCTGCTGGAGGGTGCGATCGAGGTGCCGCCCGGCCCGGAGGCCCGCTACGAGCAGGCCGAAGCCATCTCCCTGGCCTTCGTGGCCGCCCTGCAGGTCCTGCCGCCTCGCCAGGTCGCCGTCCTCATCTTGCGCGACGTCCTCGGATTCCACGCCAGCGAGGTGGCCGGCATGCTGGAGGTGACCGTCGAGTCGGTCACCAGCGCCCTGAAACGGGCCCGCGCCAGCCTCCAGCGCCAGCAGTCGCCGGCCGCCGGCCGCGAACCGCCTCCCGCCTCCGGCTCACCCGCCGAGGAGGCGATCGTGGCGAAGTTCGTCCGCGCATGGGAGTCCGCCGATCTCGGTGCGCTGGTGGCCCTGCTGACTGGCGACGTCTTCATGTCGATGCCGCCGATGC
>JBKQQQ010000711.1:0-3920 GCA_052144275.1 Streptosporangiaceae bacterium | reverse complement strand
TCGACGGCAGCCGCTAGATGGAACACGTCGTCGCCTCGCGCCAGGCCGGAAACGAGCCGGCGAATGGCCTCGGCGCGGTCCTGGTCGGTCGGACTCTTACTGCCCATACCTGAAACCTTAGGTGGGGGGCGTGAAATCGTGGAGTCGGAAGTTCGCGGCGGGCACTAGCCGGGAGAAACGTTTCCCGAGCCGGTGATGAAGATGTCCTCAGAGAGGAGGACGTCGGGACCCGCGATCGAGCACTTCGGCCACGAATCGACCTCCGCGATCGTGACGGTCATCTTGAAGCTGCCGCTGATCCCCTTGTAGGCGCCGGCGCCCGAGCCCGCGACGATCTGGACAGGGCCTGTGGGCCAACAGTCTCATAGAACAAGGGAGAACCGAGGCCGAAGCGCGATCAGCTCAATCAGAAGAGTGTCCACGGTTCCGGCGGAACCCCGGTTTCCGGGATTTGCTTCGTGTGGAGGAGGCAACCATGGCTGCGACGCTCCGGCGGCTGCCCGCCTTGGCAGGGTTGGCCGTCTTGGCCGGGATCTGTGCCGAGGTCGCCGGGCACCGGGCGTTCACCCGCCTTGTCCGGCGGTCCGTCCAGGCGCTGCACGCGCGGGCTTCCCCCGGCCGGGCCGGGGTGGTCAGCGAAGAAATGCTCACGGGCCTGCCCGAGCCGGTCCGCCGCTACCTGCGCTACGCCGGGGTGGCCGGCAAGCCGGTCCCCGGCACGATCCGGCTGCACCAGAAGGGCAGAATGCGGCTCGGGCCGGGCCAGCCGTGGATGCCCCTGGACGCCGAGGAGCACTACTCGGTGCAGCCGCCCGGTTTTGTGTGGGCCGGTACGGCGCGCCTGGGCCCGCTTGCGGTGGCGCGGGCCCGGGACATGTATGCCGAGGGCCACGGGCGGATGCTGGTCAAGGTCGCCTCGCTGTGGCCGGTGGCCGACGCCAGCGGCGCGCAGACGGACCAGGCCGCGATGATGCGCTATTTGAGCGAGATGATCTGGTTCCCCGCCGCCTTCCTGGCAGACAACATTGCCTTCGAGGCGGTCGATAACAGCTCCGCCCGGGTCACCCTCACCGACCACGGCCGGACCGCCACCGCGACCTTGGTCTTCGACGAGCAGGGACGGCTCACCGACTTCGTGGCCAAGCGGTATCGGGCCGCCCGCAGCAGCGACCCGGAGACCTGGTCGACCCCGGTTACCGGCTACGGCGAGTTCGAAGGGCTCCGGCTCCCCGCGCGCGGCAAGGCGATCTACAAACTCCCCGGCGGGGACCTTGAGTACATCGATGTGACCGTCACCGAACTCCACTACGACACCGCCCCAGCGCCGGAAGAGGTGGCCCGATGAAGGTGCTGGTCTGCGCGGCGAGCAAATACGGGGCGACCAGCGAGATCGCCCAGGCGGTCGCGGAAGTGCTGGCCGAGCGCGGGTGCGAGGTTACGGTGCTGCCTCCGGAGAAGGTCGGCGCGGTGGAGGAGTTCGACGCGGTGGTGCTGGGCAGCGCGGTCTACATGGGCCAGTGGATGAAACCCGCGCGCGAGCTGGCAGAACGCTCCGCCGACGCGCTGGCCGCCCGGCCGGTCTGGCTGTTTTCCAGCGGCCCGGTCGGCGAACCGGCCAAGCCCGTCGACAACCCGGTAGACGTCACCAAAATTCTCGAGGCCACCAAGGCCCACGACCACCAGGTCTTCACCGGCAAGCTGGTCAAAAAGCACCTCAGCTTCCCCGACCGGGCCATGGCCTCAGCCATCCGCGCCCAAGAAGGCGACTTCCGCAACTGGGCCGAAATCCGTGCATGGGCAACCGGCATCGCCGGCATCCTGCTTGCTTGATGACGGCGCGCGCAGGATAGACGAGCTGGGGAAGGCCTGCCGTGTGGGTGAGCAGCTGCGGGATTGTCGGCGGCCGGTGCCCGGGCTTCGCCGGGATCAGCCGGTAGGAACGCAGATAGCCGCCCGCGGGTGCGTCGAGGTCGATGAGCCCCCGCTCGCATAGCTGCAGCACCGCGATGGCGGTGAACGTCTTGGTGATGGACCCGATCCGGAACACCGTGTCCTCGGTAACCGGCGTGCGCGAGACGATGTCGGCGAGCCCGTGCCTGTGGAAGTGGCGAAGGTGCCCGTCGCGGACCACGCTGACCGCCAGGCCGACGGCGGGGTGGCGGCTGGAGATCGCCGCGGGGCCGCTACCCGGGTGCCCGGTCGCGGCCTGTCCGGGCGGCGCTTTCACCGGGTGTCCCCCGTCCGGCGTGACCGGCACGCGTGCCTGGGCCGCGGCCGGGTTGAGCATCGTCCGCAGCGAGACGCCGAGCCCATAGGTGCGGAACGCGCCGACCGGGATGATCTCGATGACGCAAGCCGAGGACCGCCGCTTCGCGGGGATAAGGGACCCCAGTTCGTCAAGCACCGACCGGGCCCGCGGCGATCCGGCCGGGTGCACGACCGCCGTTCCGTGGAAGCTGATGGTCGCCGGGGGGAATGGGCGCCACCAGAGACAAGATCCCGCCCCGGCGCACTGGAACAGTCACCGCGCGGCCGTCGGCCGCCACGTGCGGGGCCTTCCAGCTGCAGGGCGCGACCGCGACGACCAGCCTCCGGCCGCTGATCTTGTACACGACGCCGCTGAACCGGGGTTCCCCGCCCGGGGTGACGTGACTGAGTACGGCGAACGATGCCCGGGGTGACGTGACTGAGCACGGCGAACGATGCCCGGGCGACCGCCTGCCACACCTGCTCGCTGGTCAGCCCGGGCCTAGGGTTGCCGCCTTGTTCGCGGATCGTCTTGGTCGCCATGGCCGCGCCTCCGGCTGTCGTGCCGCTACCTGGTACACCCGCCGGACCAGCGCGACTATGGACGCCAGCGCCCGTGCCGCCCGCCCGGGCCTGCTCGCCGACAACCTTCGCCGCCAGGCGGCCGGGGCGGACGGCGCATTCTCCGCCCTCGCGCGGCCGGTACCCACGGCGCGGCAGCTACAGGACATGTTCTCGGCGACGCGCGGCATGTTTTCCGCACAGCCGGCGCCGCGGACCAGCCTGGACCAGGTGGTCGGTCCCGACCGCAGCCTGGCCATCATCCGCGGCAACCTCGAACTGGCCAGGCAGGTCGCGCATCGGCACGGCGCGAAGGTCAACGACGTCCTGCTGGCCGTGACCGCCGCAGGCCTGCGGGGGCTCCTGCGCGGCCGCGGCGAACCCATCGAGGACCTCGCCCTGCCGGTCTGCGTTCCCGCGGCAGGGAAACCATGCGCTACTCGTGCCACCAGCCTGGGCGCCGGGCGCCGCCCCCTCCGGGTCTGCCGCGGCGGACCACGGCACGCTCGCGACCGCGCTGATCACCGCGGGCTGATCATCTGGCGGGACTGCTCCTCGCCCCCGGCATGACAGACCGCGACCGCCAGACTGCTCCACGCTTCGATGATCGCCTGGTCCGGACACGAGGAGAGGCGCTGACTGCCCTGGCATTCGCCTTGGCCCGGTCAGCCCATAACCGGAAGATCTGCACGCGCACGCCCAACCACCTATGCGGCCGACGCAACCGAAATATTCGGCAGGGAGACTGGCGAGGCGACGGCCAGCGAAACCGATCACTCTCTGTGATAGACGTGGAGTCGACTTCGTGACCGTCACTGGGCAGATCCTGATGGCCGTCCACACCGAGGCGGCATCGAAGACCGCCACGAAGGTGAGCACCACCCCGCCGCGAGCGTGTCGCCAGGAAGTCGAGTGCACCACCGCTGGCGGTCAGCACGCCATATTCTGATCGGAACGGGGCCGACGGCGCGGCCTGGGAGGCAACGTGCAGCGCACAGTTCGTACATCGGACGGCCGAACGCTAGCTGTCGAAGAGGGCGGTGATCCGGCTGGCCGGCCCGTGCTGGCCCACATGGGCACGCCGAACTCCCGGCATCTTTACGGCCCGCACT
>JBKQQQ010000710.1:0-7094 GCA_052144275.1 Streptosporangiaceae bacterium | reverse complement strand
TGGCGCAGCCGGCCAGTGCCGAGCACAGCAGCACCGCGAGTACTGGTCCGCGAACGTGGCGTGGAGACATCATGCTGCTTGGACGCACCCCGCGCTCCATCAGTTCCATTGTGTATCCGGGTGCCTCAGAGCACGCCCGCTCACGTTACCCGCGGCCTCACCACAAGGTGACCGGACCCGCGCCCTCCAGCCGGAGCAGCAGTTCCTTGCGCTCCAGGCCGCCACCATAGCCGGTGAGGCTGCCGTCGCTGCCGATCACCCGGTGGCACGGCACGATGACCGAGATCGGGTTGGCGCCGTTGGCCAGCCCCACCGCGCGCGACGCGACCAGCCGCTTGCCCAGCGCCCGGGCGATGTCGCCGTAGCTGACCGTGCTGCCGTAAGGGATCTTGGTCAGCTCGGTCCAGACGCCGAGCTGGAACGGGGTCCCGCTCGGCGCCAGCGGCACGGTGAACTCCTTGAGGTCGCCGGCGAAGTACGCCTCGAGCTGCGCCGCGACCTCGCGGAACGCCTCCGGGCGCGGCGTCAGGCTAGCCTCGTCGAAGCGCGTTGTGTGCCGGTCGGCGTCGATCATCCACAGGCCGGTCAGGGCGTGCCCGTCGCCGAGCAGCAGCAGCCTGCCGATGGGGGAGCTGACGATGTGGTAAAGGCGCGGCGCGTCAACGTCGGGCGCCACGAACGGGCTGGTCATGTCGGGTCCTTTTCTTCTAGGTACGCCCACAGGTGATGCACGGCGTAGGAGCGCCACGGGCGCCAGCTCTCGGCCAGCGCGGCCGCGGCCTTGGCCGCCCGGGCTCGCGCCGGAGCGCCGGTCCCGGCCGGTACCGCGCCCAGGCGGCTGAGCGCGTCGAGCACGCCCACGTCCGTCGGCAGGAACGCGTCCGGGTCAGACAGCGCCCGCATCCGGATATAGGAGGCGGTCCACGGGCCGATGCCCGGCAGCGCCAGCAGGACCGCCTCGGCGCGGTCCCGTTCGGCGCCCGGGTCGAGCGACAGCTCGCCGGAGGCGAGCGCGGCGGCCAGCCCGGTCAGGGCCAGGGCGCGGCTCCGCGGCATCGGCAGCGTGGCCGGGTCGGCGGCGGCCAGCGTCTCCGCCGTCGGGAAGCAGTGCGTCAGCGAGCCGTCAGGGCGCGACAGCGGCTTGCCGTAGCTGGCCACCAGCCGCGCGCCGAGCCGCCGGGCCGCGGCGACCGACACCTGCTGGCCGAGCACGGCGCGCAGCGCGAGTTCGTTACCGTCGACGTGCCCGGGGGACCGCCGGCCCGGATGCGCCAGGGCCAGCGGCCCGAGCACCGGGTCGGCCGCAAGGTAGCCGGTGACGGCCTCGGGGTCCGCGTCCAGGTCGAGCAGGCGGCGGCAGCGCTGCACCGCGGCGGTCAGGTCGCGCAGGTCCTCGAGCTGGAGCTCGCACTCGACGTAGCCGGGCCCGCGCCGCGCCGGGGAGGGCACGAGCGGGTCCAGGGACAAGATCCCGGTCCCGTTCGGCAGCTGGATGGTCCGCCGGTACTGGCCGTCCTGCACCGATTCCACCCCGGGGATGGCCCGGGCGGCCAGGAAGCCCAGCATCCGCTCCGCGTCGATCGGCGCCCGGTAGGCCAGCCGCAGCCGGACCAGGCCGGGCGCCGCCGGGTTGGTCTGGAACTCAACGGGGTTCCGGAGGGTCCGCGGGGATGGGTCCCCCCGGTAGCGGGGGGTTCCGGGGGGGCGTCCCCCCGGGCTATGCCCTCGCGGGGGGGTCTGGGGGGGTCGTCCCCCCGGGTTAGCACGGCGCAGTTCGGTCGGCGTCACCGCGAAGACCTCGCGGATGGTCTCGTTGAACTGCCTGATGCTGGCGAAGCCGGCCGCGAAGGCGATCTCGGACAGCGGCAGCGCGGTCGTCTCGACCAGGATGCGGGCCGTCTGCGCCCGCTGCGCGCGGGCGATGGCGAGCGGGCCCGCGCCTAGTTCGGCGGTGACCAGGCGGCGCACCTGGCGCTGCTCGTAGCCGAGCCGGCTGGCCAGGCCCTCCACGCCGTCCCGGTCGACCACGCCGTCGGCGATCAGCCGCATCGCGCGGCCCACCACGTCGGCCCGGATATTCCACTCGGGCGAGCCGGGGGAGGCGTCCGGGCGGCACCGCTTGCAAGCCCGGAAGCCCGCCTCCTGGGCCGCCGCCGCGCTGCGGTGAAACCGCATGTTCTCGCGTTTCGGCGTGATCGCCGGGCAGGACGGGCGGCAGTAGATGCCGGTGGAGGTCACCGCGATGAAGAACACGCCGTCGAAGCGGGGGTCCTTGCTGACCGCCGCCTGGTAGCGCTGCTCGTCGTCCAGGGCAGGCACGCCGCCGGCCGGGGCCGTGTGGGTCTGAGTCACGTCTTCCACAATGCCAGCCCGCACGGACTAACACTGGCGGAAATCGGACAGGCACCCCCCGGGGCGCGGGCCCGCGAGGCGAGTAGGCTCCTGCTTATGCAAGCCGAGATCAAGGGCACCACGATGCCGGTCCTCGAGGTCACCCTGCAGCCGGGCGAGCAGGTCGTCTCCACCCACGGTGAGCTGTCCTGGATGACCCCGAACATCCAGATGTCCCAGCACATGGGCACCGGAGGCGGCTCTGGAGGCCACGGCGGCCTCATGCAGGGCCTGAAGCGGGTCATGGGCGGCGGCGGGCTGTTTCTCACCCACTACGAGGCCACGCAGGGCCCCGGCATGGTGACGTTCGCGGCGAAGCTTCCCGGCCACATCCTGCCGACCGACATCGTGCCCGGTCAGGCATTCTTCGTGCACCGCCACGGCTGGCTATGCGGCACGCCAGGCATCACGCCGAGCATCGGCCTGCAGCAGACCTTCCGCGGTGGCATGTGGGGCGGCGACGGGTTCATCCTGCAGAAGCTCGAAGGCCAGGGCCGCGCCTGGATCGAGCTCTCCGGCGAGCTGGTGCACTACACGCTGGCCCCGGGCCAGACGCTGATGGTGCACCCGGGGCACGTGGGCATGTTCGAGGGCAGCGTGCAGTTCACCATGACCCGGGTGCCCGGCATCGCGAACATGGCGTTCGGCGCCGACGGCTTCCAGCTGGTCGCGCTGACCGGTCCGGGCCAGATCTGGCTGCAGTCGATGCCACTGCCGGTGCTGGCGCATAGCCTGCAGCCGTACCTCGCCCGCCAGGACGCTCCGCAGACCGCCGAGGCGGGCGCGATCGGTGGCATTATCGGCAACATCATGCGCGGACAGTGATCAAGGCATCACTATTATTTAGTCCGAACGGTCCGTCGTACCCGCCTAGTTGCACGTTTGCGTGTTCACTTCGGCACCAAACGCCTCTAGCGTCTCTCTAAGGCTCCGTTCGTCACTCTCTGCAGGATATGGCTTGGGAGATAGGTAACTATTACCATGTTACCCATTGCATTGAGTACAGCACGTATAGTTACATTACGAATGGTAGCGAAACAACTTCGCACCGTATAGATCCGTATCTGAGGTGTGTGTCGTGGCCAGCAATTATCCCGATGAGGGCCTACCAGCGAACGAGGACGGGGACTTTCGCGCCGACCTCCCCTCCCGCCTGGGCGGCACCGGCCGTCCGGCGCACACCGAAGCACGTGCCGAACTCCGTGACCGGGAGACCTACTACGCAGAGCTACGCTTCGCCGTCCACTGCCAGAGTCGGTCCATTCCCGCCCCGCGAGCCGCCCTCGACAACGAGGGGTCCGAAGCCTGGACGCACGGTACTTCCGCAAAGAGCGCCCAAGAGAACAACAGTGCCCCCGAGGCTCATGCCACTGAGACTGGGGGCCCCGAGGGCGAAAGCTGGGACGACATGATCACGCGCTTCGACGACACCTGGACCTGAGCGAGGGCCACCAGCGGCGGCCCGGAGCCTTCCTCCGGCGCTCGGGCGTCCGGGTCCGCCGCTGGTCACATGGGTTTACAGCGCCTTTACCGGCGCCAGAAGTCGAAGCGGTCGCGCCCGGCGCGGAAGCCGGCTGCCTCGACCACGTCCACCGCCAACTTGAACTTGTCGCCGACCCGCCAGGGCTGGTGCGCGTCGCTGCCGAACGACACCGCGCGGCCCCCGGCCTCCCGCCACCACCGCAGCAGTTCGGCCGAGGCCAGCGGGCTCTTGGTATTCACCTCGAGGACCCGGTCGGTGGCGGCCAGGGCTCGCAGCACGGCGCGGTACTCCGCCTCGAAGGCCCGGTCCTCGTACGGCCCCGCCGCCTGCGGCCACATCCGCCGGGGGAAGTCGAGGTGCGCCAGTACTGCGAAGATGTCGCTGCCCTCGACCAGCCGCACCAGTTCGGCGAAGTACTGGCGCATCACCTCGGCGGCCGGCATCTGCTGGAACAGGACGTCGGCGGCCGTCAGCCGCCCGTCGCACGGGATCGCGTGCAGCGAGCCGAGGATACGGTCGACGCCGGCCTGCGCCACCGCGGCGGCCGCGCTGGCGGCCCACAGGTGGGCCTCACCGATCTCGACGCCGGAGAATATCCGCAGCTCGGGGTAGCGCTGACGGCAGTCGTCCACGGCCGCGAGGTAGCCGGCGACATCGAGCAGGTGCATCCGGGTGTACCGGTGCGGATCGAGGTTCTCCGCGCTGATCTGGTCGCCGTCGGTCCAGGTGGTGAAGTCCAGGTGGTCGGTGAACGCCACACCGGGCAGGCCGGCCGCCAGCGCCTGCTCGCAACTGCGCGCCATCGACGCCTCGCGGGGCGCGTCCCACGACCACTCGGTGTGCACGTGGCTGTCCACGGGGGGAGACCAGCCTTCGCTGGCCGGGGCGGGTTGCTGCACAGGAGGCACGGCCGGATCTGTCCTACTCATATCGGGGCTGAGGCTACGTCCTTGAGCCTATCGAGCGTCCCAGCGCAACCTGCCGGCTCCCGCCCCCGGACGCGGTTACCAGCCGGGCTGGCGCGGCTTGGCCGAGGTGATGACGTAGACCTCGCCGCCGTCGGGGTCGGGCGGCTGCGCCGCCGCGGGCTTGAGGGACGGCGGCTCCAGGGCGGGCGGCGTGTCCGCGGGCTCCACCGGCTCGGCGTTCTCCTCGCCGTCGATCCTGCGCTTCCTGGCCGCGTCCGCGGTGATCTTCTCGGCAAGTTTCTGCCAGCGTTCTTCCCACTCGGCGACATTGCCTCCGCAGGCGCGCACGAAGGCGACCGCGACGGGCAGCGTGGGCAGCCGAAGGCCCCCGGCCGCCGCCGCGAGCGTCTTCATCTCGTAGTGCGAGACCTCGGCCATCTCCGGGTAGTCCAGGTCGGCCTTGGCCCGCAGCGCGCGCAGGTCCCTGGCGAACGCCTCCAGGCCGTCTGGTGCGATGCTGGCCACCGGCTGCGCCAGCCCGCCCGGGCGATCCTCGGGCACCGCCGTCTCGCGCTGACGGATCACCGGCCCCGGCGATTCCGGCGGTGGCCCCAACGATGGCCCGGCCGGCGGCCCCAGTGGTGGCCCCGGTAGTGGCCCCAGCCGCTCGCGGCCGTCAGGACCATCGAAGCGCGGCCGCGCGGGCGGGTGCTCGCGCAGCGGCGGAGCCCCAGGTACCCCAGATTGCCCAGGTATCCCGGATACCCCCGGGATGCCATAGGGCTGCGGACCCCCGTGAGCCGGACCCGAGGCCGGCGCTCCAGGCCCCGCGCCGCCTGGCAGCGGTGCGCTTGGCGGTGTGCCTGGCGGCGGTGCGCCCGGCGGCGGTGCGCCCGGCGCCGCCTGCGGGCGGCTCCAGCTGTCGGCGTACGGGTCGTGGGCGGCCGGACCCGACCCGTGGTGGCGACCCGATGTCCCGCCCGGCGCGCTAGGCCCCGGCGGCCGGTAGAGGCGGTCCGCGTTCGGCGGCACCCGGCGCCCGTTCGGCAGCCGGTACTGACGGTCGGATACCGGCCCGCCGTTGGGCGGCCCACCGCTAGGCGGCCCACCGCTAGGCGGGGGACCGCCACTCGGGATCCCCCCGTGTGGCGCGCCGTTGGGAGGGGCGCCATGCGGCACGCCGCCGTGCGGGGGGCCGCCGTGCGGCACCGGCCCGCGGGGCACGCCGCCATCTGGATACCCGCCGTGCGGCCCGCCGGGGCCCGGGGGTCTGCCCGGCGCAGCACCATAGGGGACGCCACTGCCGGGCATGCCGTTACCGGGCATGCCACCGTGGCCAGGGACGCCGTTCGGCGGAACGGCGCCTGGCGGGACGGCGCCCGGGGGGACGGCGCCCGGGGGGACGGCGCCCGGGGGGAACCGGCCTGGCTGGCCTGGGTGCGGGCGTCCCGGCTGGCGGGGCCGTTGCTGCCGGGGCGGCATCTCGCCCGGGCGGCGCAGCAATTGCCCGTAGTCGTCTTCCTCGGCGTCTACCGGTCGGCCTGACCCGGCCGCATCGTCCTCCTCGGCGGAGGCCGGATAGCCGTCATCGGACGGATGGGGGCCAGGGCCATAGCCACGGCGATCCCGCTCGCGCCTGGGGAGACCGTACGCGTCACGGCCGAGGCCGGTGTCGCCACGTTCCACCAGATACCTCCTGGACCTTGGTGTCCAGCCGCGCCGCGGGACATTTGTCCTTACCTCTTGAGTGTAGGTCGACAGAAATCCCCTGTATGACCTAGACGGCTAATTGTCACTAATTGCACACAATCAGGTAGTTCACGGCGGTGTTCTTTCGATAACGCCGTGTATCAAATGAGACGGGGGGATAGCCAGGGCGCGTGCTGCGAACGGTGCCCGCGAGGGCTAAAGTCAAAGCAGGACCATCCGCGGAGCGGCCATGTTGTCTTGGATCGTATGGCTGATCGTGGCAGCGGTACTCGGCGTCGCCGAACTGCTCACCACGACGCTGGCCTTTGGCCTCATCGCGGTCGCGGCGGTGGTCGCGGCCGTGGTCGGGACGTTTCATCTCAACTTGGCTGTCCAGCTTGCCGCGTTCGTCGTCGCGGCCGGTGCCGGGCTCGGCATCGTCCGCCCGATCGCGATGCGGCATATCAAGCAGCCGCCACTCCTGCGCACGGGAACTGCCGCCCTTGTCGGCCGCTCGGCGATCGTCCTCGAGGAGGTCACCGAGCACAGCGGGCGGATCCGCATCGGCGGTGAGGAGTGGTCCTCGCGTCCGTACGACGAGTCGCTGGTGATCCCAGTCGGCG
>JBKQQQ010000709.1:0-2646 GCA_052144275.1 Streptosporangiaceae bacterium | reverse complement strand
TGGCCTTCCGCGCCCGGGTCGGCCGGGGTCTGCCGGCCGACGTGTTCGGCCTCGGCTGGGAGGGGCGGATGCTGCTGGCCGGTTTCGCCGCCCTGGCGGGCCTCGTACCGCTCGCCTACGCCCTGCTTTCGGGTTATCTTTGGATGCTTTTCATCTGGGATTTCCTTAGCGGATGGCTACGGGCCACGGACGGAGACGAGCTTGATAGGGATGGTCCTGGCGGCGGGCGCGGGCCGGCGGCTGCGACCTGACACCGATGCGCTGCCGAAGGCCCTGCTGCCGGTCGACGGCCGGGTCACCATCTTGGACATCGCGCTGCGCAACCTGGCCGCGGTGGGGCTGCGGGACATCGTGATCGTGGTCGGCTACGCGGCGGACGCGGTGCGGGACCGGCTGGCCGGCCTGGAGCGGGAGCACGGGGTCCGGCTGACGCTGGTGGACAACGACCGGGCCGAGGAATGGAACAACGCCTACTCGCTCTGGCTGGCCCGTGAGCATTTCGCGGCGGGCGCGCTGCTGGTCAACGGCGATACGGTCCATCCGGTCTCGGTGGAGAAGACCCTGCTGGCCGCCGGGCAAGGGGCCGCCGGGCAGGGCGCCGCCGATGACGCCACCCAGCAACCCGGCATCATCATCGCCGTCGATGACATCAAGCGCCTCGCCGACGAGGAGATGAAGGTCATCATCGACTCCGGCGGCCGCCTCACGCGGATCACCAAGCTGATGGATCCCGCGCTGGCGTACGGCGAGTACATCGGCGCCACGCTCATCGGCGCGTCCGCCGCGGCGCCGCTCGCGGCGGCCCTCGAGGCGACCTGGCGCCGGGATCCCTCGCTGTACTACGAGGACGGCTTCCAGGAACTCGCGGACCGCGGCGGCGCGATCGGGGTGGCGCCCATCGGCGAGGTCGAGTGGGTGGAGGTCGACAACCACGACGACCTGCGCCGGGCTCGCGAGATCGCCGCTCGCTGCTGATTGCCTCGGCCGAGCGGCCGTGCCGCCGTTCGTGACCCGGTAGTCTCCCGGATAGCCGCCGTTAGCCAAGGCGTAGCGGAAGTTTGCCCGAAAACGCCGGAAGGACGTTCATGCCGCTGCTGGCCCGCATCCTCACCGCGCCGCTCGTCATCGACGTGCGGCCGGGCGCGGTCGCGGACCTCGGCGCGCTGCTCGCCGACCGGCGGATCGCGACCGAGGGCCGGGTCGCCGTCGCGGTCGGCCCCGGCCAGGGGGACAGCGTGCTAGCCGACTTGGACTTGGGCCCGGCCAAGGTCTTCCGGGTCGAGGACGGCACGGTGGACAGCGCGGTCCGGCTCGGCAAGCAACTGCGGGCCGACGCCTACGAGGCCGTCGCGGGCATCGGCGGCGGCAAGACCATCGACGTGACCAAGTTCGCCGCGCACATGGCCGGGGTCCCGATGGTCGCGGTGGCCACCAACCTGGCGCACGACGGCATCGCCTCCCCGGTCAGCTCGCTCGAGCACGAGTCGGGCAAGGGCTCTTACGGGGTCGTCCCGCCGGTCGCGGTGATCGTGGACCTGGACCGGGTGCGTTCCGGGCCGCCCCGCCTGGTCCGGGCCGGGATCGGGGACGTGGTGAACAACCTGTCCGCCATCGCGGACTGGGAACTGGCCGGAGCCGACCGCGGCGAGCCCATCGACGGGCTGGCCGTCACGCTGGCCAGGACCGCCGCGCAGGCGGTGCTGCATCAGCCGGGCACGGTCGGCGACGACGAGTTCCTCACCGTGCTGGCCGAATCCCTGGTGCTGTCCGGGATCGCGATGACGGTAGCCGGGTCCAGCCGGCCCTGCAGCGGCGGCGATCACGAGATCCTGCACGCCATCGACCAGCTGTTCCCCGGCGCGGGCAACCACGGCGAGCTGGCTGGGGTCGGCGCGCTGTTCTGCACCTACCTGCGCGGAGACGAGCGCCTGGGCTCGCTCATGTCGGCCTGCCTGGCCCGGCACGAGCTGCCGCGAATACCCGCCGACCTCGGGCTCAGCCACGCCGAGTTCACCAAGGCGGTGCTGCACGCCCCCGCGACCAGGCCCGGCCGGTACACCATCCTGGAGCGGCTCGCGCTCGACGAGTGCGCGATCGCCCGGCAGGTGGAGGAATTCGTCATGGCCGTCACGAGCGGAGGATGATGTCCGGACCGTCACTGGCGGAAGTGCGCGCCAAGGGACAGCCCCCCGAGGTCCTGGCGCGGCTCAACGACGAGCACTGGTTCGGCCGGCTCTACATGCGCCGGCTGTCCCCGTACGCCACCATCGCGTTCGCCAGGCTCGGCTGGTCCCCGAACGCGGTCACCGTCTGCTTCATGATCTCCGGTGCCGCCGCGGGCGTGCTCGCCGCCGTGCCCGGGCTCCCCGCGGCGATCGGGGTGGCCCTGCTGATACAGCTCTACCTGCTGTTCGACTGCTCCGACGGGGAGCTGGCCCGGCTCACCGGGCGGTTCTCCGCGGCTGGCATTTACCTGGACCGGATGGGACATTACATCGCGGAGGCGCTGCTGCTGGCTGGCCTCGGCGTTCGCGCGCAGGGTCATTTCTCGCTGGCCGGCGGCTACGTGAGCGCGGGCCTGGCCGCGGCGATCTGCGCCACGCTGATCAAGGCGGAGACCGATGGCGTGGTGGTGGCCCGGGCCTC
>JBKQQQ010000708.1:0-5269 GCA_052144275.1 Streptosporangiaceae bacterium | reverse complement strand
CCCGCCAGCTCATCAAGGCCGCCAGGGCCGCGGGCGACACGTCCGTGCCCAGCGCCGACAACATCAGCCACAACATCTACCGCTGGGAACGTGGCGCCGTGGCTCCCGCCGAGCGCTACAAGCTCTACTACTGCGGTGCTTTCGCCATCCCGTTCGGCCAATTCGGGAGCTCGCCACCGCAGGCCCTAGCGGGCCGCCAGGACCTGCCGGGCATGGTCGACCCTAGCCCTGGGACCCCCGCCGCCGCTGCCTACGGTGGACTGCTACCGCCCGATTCGGCACCGCCCGATGTGGGCGCTTCCGCGATCAGGCGAGAGGTGCTTATGGCCGCGCACGAAGGCAGCGAGCACGCCGAACGCGCCGAGCAGCGCGGCATCGGCGAGGCCACCCTGGAGCAGTTCCGTGCGGATGTGACGAGCCTGTCGGTCCAGTACATGACCGGCGAGACGTTCGGGATCTTCAGGGAGATGCGGCGGGTCAGGAACCGGATTCTCGAAGCCCTCGACCGGCGGCAGTGGCCGCGCGACGCGGCCGAGCTCTACCTGCTGGCGGGCTGCCTCAGCGCGTTAATGGCCGCGGCGGCCACCAACCTCGGCTTCCCGCAGGACGCCGAGGAACTGACCAGATCCGGCTGGGCCTACGCGACGATCATCGACCATCGTCCGCTGATGGCCCGGCTGCGGCTGTGCGCGGCCTACACCGCGTACTGGAGCGGGCGCCCCGGGCAGAGCGCGGACCTGGCCCGGAGCGGCCTGGAGTATCTCGCCGACGGCCAGAACGCGGCGCAGCTTCACCTGTTCGGCGGCCTGGCCTCGGCCCGTCTCGGCGACGCCGCGAGCGCCCGCCAGGCGATCGCGGCCGCGCGCGACGCCAGGGACCGCGAGCATCGCGATGAGCTGCTCGAGATCGGCGGCGAGTTCGGCTTCTCCCGGGCCACCCAGTCCTACTACGCGGGCTTCATCATGTCCGAGCTGTCCGAGTCGTCCGCCGGCGGTGCAGTCAGCGGCGGTGCAGTCAGCGGCGGGGCAGTCAGCGGCGGGGCAGTCGGCGGCAGGGCAGTCAGCGGCGGGGCAGTCAGCGGCGGGGCAGTCGGCGGCAGGGCAGTCAGCGACGAGGCGGTGACCGAGCTCGAAGGCGCGATCGGTCTGTACGAGACCGGGCCGGGCCCGGGCGAGCACCACAGCCGCAAGTGCCAGATGCTCGCGCACACCGACCTGGCCATCGCGCGGCTGCGGGCCGGCGCGCTCGACGCCGCGATCACGGCCCTGGAGCCCGTCCTGGCCCTGCCGCCGGGCGAGCGCACCGCGGTAGAGGGACAGCGCCTGTCCGTCGTCCGGGCCGAGCTGGCCCACCCGGTCTACCGGGGCTCGCCCGCCGCCCGCGGGCTCGATGAGCAACTGGCCGGGTTCGCTCCGGGCGAGCTCGGACGTTTGCCTGAACAGCTGGGGCAGGCGACTGTTGAGGGCTGACTGAGCAGCAGGACGTCCTGGCGTGTGCCCTGGATGCTCAGCCGCTGATGTCGGGCCGGCCCATGACCGCGGTCATGGTGGCCTGCATGACCGCGAACGGCCGCTGGCCGGCGTCGGCGAACGCCTCGCCCCGGCAGACCACCAGGGTGCGGCCCGCCCGCACCACCTCACCGGTGATGGCGAACCGCTCCCCGGCCGCGGGCGCGAGCAAGTTGATCGTGAAGGTCGCGGTCAGCACGGAGGCCTCCGGCGGCATGACGCTGTACGCCGCGTACCCGCACGCGGTGTCCAGCACCGAGGCCACCGCGCCGGCGTGCAGGAACCCGTGCTGCTGGGTGAACCGGTCGTCGTGCCGCAGCAGCATCTCGACCCGTCCCGGCTCGACCGCGGTCACCTCGACGCCGAGCGTGGTCATCATGCCCTGCCGGTCGAAGCTGGCCCGTACCCGGGCCAGCATCGCTTCACTGGTCTCCGTCACCCGCTGATTGTTTCACCTGGCATACACGGCGTGCCGCGCGCGGAGGCCGCGCAGCGCGCGGGCCGGGCGGGTGACGCGCTGCCAGAGCCATGACAGCTCGGCGGCCATCATCCCGAGTTGCTCGTCGGCACGTCGCTGCTCGGCGGCGGTCTTGATCCGTTCGGCCTGGTACTGCACGCTCATGTCGTAGAGCATCATCGTCGTCACGTCCTCGCGTTCTCGTTCGCTTGGCTGGTCATCATGACGACGAACGAGAACACCCGTGATGGACAGGCCTCCGCCACGCGTGTCTTTCGTGATCACGAAGAGTTTGCCCCCGGAAAGGACGGGTCCCAAAATAACGTGGGTTTGCGGTGTGTCGGGGGTCTGTAACGTGTTTTCCGGGGTGGTGTGCGGCTGTGGTGGTTCGGGGAGGGTGATCCCGGCTGCGGCGGCGTATTCGCGCAGCGCGCTGAGGGTGCTGATGCGGGTGCCGGCCGGGGTGATGGTGATGCCTTGCTGTTTCAGGATCGGGGCGACGCGGCAGGTGGCGAGGCTGATGGAGGATTCGTCGACGCCGAGCAGGGTGCCGATGAGGTGGCAGGGCATGGCCAGGCGCTGCCGGTAGATGGTGGCCAGGATGTGGCCGTGCAGGCTGAGCCGGGTCGGGCCGGACGGGCCGGTGCTGCGGCGCCGGCGGCCGCCGCGGGTCAGGTGCAGCCGCTGCTCGCGGGCGGCTTCCCAGGCAAGGGTCACGCTGGCGGCCAGGGCGGCGAAGTCGGGGATGCCGGTCAGCGCGGGGTGGGCCAGGGCGGCCAGGTCGGGGCCGGGCGGGGGCGGGGCGGGCGCCGCGATGGCCGGGCGCGGCACGGGCGGCAGGGTGTAGTTCCAGTCGCCGTGGAAGCCGTGGCGGGTGATGACCTGGTCTTCGAGTTCTTTCATCTGCTCGTCGCTGACTGCGGCGCCGAGGGGGTAGCGGCCGGTGTCCAGGTGGGCGGTGACGGTCAGCCCGGCGGCGGTGGTGGTCGCGGCGATGGTGTCGATGATGACCTGGTGGCTGGCCAGCGGCCGGGCCCGCCAGGTGCGGGAGATGTGGCAGAACAGCCGGTGCCCGATTTTGTTCCACTTAGAGGTACCTGGCGGAAAATGGCAGACGGTGATCTCCAGCCCGGTCTCGGCGGCCAGCTTCGCCAGCTCCGCTTTCCACACCCGCTTGCGGTGGTCGTTGGAGCCGCCGGCATCGCAGGTGATCAGCAGCCGCCTGGTGCCCGGGTAGCGGTCCCTGCCGATCATGTCCCACCAGCGGCGGATCGATTCCACCGCGAACGCGCAGGTATCGTGATCGGTGCCCACGTTGACGAACCCGGCGTTGGCGCTCACGTCGTAGACCCCGTACGGGATCGCGATGCCCTCCCGCGGGTCCGGGAAATCGTGGTCGCGGACCCGCACCGGCTCGCCCCTGGGCCGCCAGGACCGGCCGCGGTTGCCGTACTGCCCGACCTGCTCCTTCTTCTTGGTATCCACGCTGATCACCGGGTCCCCGGCCGCCAGGAACTCCTTCGCCCGCTCACTGATGTACCGGAACTGGGCATCCCGGTCCGGGTGCCGCTTCCCCTCGAGGGTCCGGGAGTTGCCCTGCAGGCTGAACCCCTCTGCGGCCAGCAGCCGCGCCACCGTGTTCTTACCGCACCGGTGCCCCCGTGCGGTCAGCCCGGCCGCGATGTCCCGCACCGACAGCGTCGTCCACAACAGCGGCGAGCACGGATCACCGCGAGTGGACTCCTCCACCAGCGCCCGCAGCGCCGGGACTAACCCCGGATCCTGATCCGCCAGCTTCTTCCGCCCGGCACCCGGCCGGCGGACCCGCCCCGGCGGCGCGCTGTCCCCCGACGCCAGTTCCTCCGCGCCGTTCGCGACCGTCTGCCACGACGCCCCGGTCGCAGCCGCCACCGCCGCCATCCCGCCCTCGCCGGCCGCGCGGGCGACAGCGCCCAGCACCAGCCGCCGCGCCCGCTCATCCAGCAGCGGCAGCAGCAGCTCCAGCTCCGGGCTCATCCGCTCCACGAAATCAGCATTCGCCACTGCCGCATAATGTCATGCGACACGCCAGGAACTCACCTAATTACGGGACGTGTCCAAAACGGGGTGAAAGTCTTCGTGATCATGAGCTGCCCTAGCTTTCCGTATGGCGTCCGGTGCTGAGACGGCGGCATCCGGGTTTCCGCGCTAGACCTATGTCTTAGCGGGCCGTTGACGCGATGGCCCGGCGAAGGGGCTGCCGGGGAGGCTGGCGTGGCTGATCAAGGTGCCGGGCTGGTGGTGCGGGACGTGACGGTGCGCGCGGTGGTGGTGCCGCTGCGGCGGCCGCTGGCCACTAAGGTGGGCGATTTCTCCCGGTGGCCTTTGCTGCTCATCGACGTGATGACCGAGCAGGGCATCACCGGCCGCGGTTACCTGGCCCCTTACCTGACCCGTGCGACCGCGGCCCTGCGGACGGTGCTCGACGACCTCGGCGCCGCGCTGCGCGGGCAGCCGGTCTCGCCCGCCGCGGCGTACGCGAGCGCCCGCGGCTGGCTCGGCCTGGCCGGGTACCAGGGCCTGGCCCTGGCCGCGGTGGCCGGCCTCGACATCGCGCTGTGGGACGCGCTGGCCCAGGCGGCCGGGCTGCCGCTGGCCGTGCTGCTGGGCGGGACGCTGGCCCCGGTCCCCGCTTACAACAGCAACGGCCTGGGGCTCATCCCGACGGAGAACGTCACCACCGAAGCGCTGGAACTGCTCGACGAGGGCGGGTTCACGGCGCTGAAGGTCCGGGTCGGCCGGGCTCGCGCGGCCGACGACATCGCCGCGGTCCGCCGCGTCAGGGCCGCGGTCGGCGACGACGTGACGCTGGTCGCGGACTACAACCAGGGGCTCAGCCTCGGTGAGGCGCTGGCCCGCGGCCGTGCCCTCGACGCAGAGGGCCTGGCCTGGATCGAGGAGCCGCTGCGCTATGACGACCTGGACGGTCACGCCCGGCTCGCCGCCGACCTGGCCGCCCCCATCTTGCCTGGCCCAGCCGCAGCCGGCCCACCCCGGGGCGGAAGATCGGGTAGCCTTTCTGCGTTAGCGATGGCGGAGTAGCTCAGTCAGGCAGAGCAAGCGGCTCATAATCGCTGTGTCGCCGGTTCAAGTCCGGCCTCCGCTACAATTGGTCAGTCTCCTTACCGTGAACAACCGTGACCGTGAACAACCCTGAACGTGAACAACACTGAAACAATGATGAGAAAGGCGCTGCGTCGTGGCTGCCACCGATGTCCGGCCGAAGATCACGCTGGCTTGCCAGGAATGCAAGCACCGGAACTAC
>JBKQQQ010000707.1:0-3472 GCA_052144275.1 Streptosporangiaceae bacterium | reverse complement strand
CGTAGATGGCCGGGATGTTGGCGCTGGCCACGCCCATCAGCAACGCGGGCGTGGTCTTGTCGCAGCCGCCCATCAGGACCGCGCCGTCGGCCGGGTAGGAGCGCAACAGCTCCTCGGTCTCCATTGCGAGCAGGTTGCGGTACATCATCGGGGTCGGCTTCTGGAACGTCTCGCTGAGGGTGGCGACCGGCATCTCGACCGGGAAACCGCCGGCCTCCAGGACGCCGCGCTTGACCTGCTCGGCCCGCTGGCGCAGGTGCATGTGGCAGGGGTTCAGCTCGGACCAGGTGTTCAGGATGGCGATGAGCGGCTTGCCCAGGTGCTCCTCGGGCTCCACCCCGAGCTGCCGCATCCTGGACCGGTGCCCGAACGCCCGCAGCCCAGCGGTGCGCTCGCCGCCGAACCAGCGGAAGCTACGCAGGTCTTCTGGCTTCTTGGCGGTCACGCCAGGTCCCATTCCCGCAGGATGCCGCGGATCTCGTCTTTGATGTTCGCGGGGAGCGGGCGGCTTGGCGGGCGGACGTCGGCGCGGCACAGGCCAAGCTGGGACAGGGCCTCCTTGACCACGCTCACGTTGTCGGCCGAGGATTCGGCCAGGCGCAGCTCCTCGAACCGGCGTACGGACTCCCAGACCTTCATCGCGGCGCCGAAGTCGTTCGCCCGCAGCGCGTCCAGCATGGCCAGGGCCAGGCCGGGGCTGACGTTGGCCAAACCGGAGGTGAAGCCGTGCGCGCCGACAGCCCAGAACGCCGGCGCGGTCAGCTCGGCGGCGCCGGCCAGCCAGGTAAACCTGTCGATCCCGGCGTCCCTGGCCACGGCGGCGAACTTGGTCGCGTCGCGGATGCCGTACTTGACCCCCACGACGTTCGGCACCCTGTCGGCGAGTTCGGCGATGTGGCCGCCGGTGATGCGCTCGTTCCTGATGTAAAGGACGACGCCGAGGCCGGGGACCGCGTCGGCGATGGCAGCGTGATAGTCGATCCAGCCTTCGGAGGACACGTACGGGTGCACCGGCTGGTGGATCATGATCATGCGGGCGCCGTGGTCCCTGGCGTGGCCGGCCGCCTCGGTGGCGGTCGCGATGTCGTGGCCGACACCCGCCAGGAGCTCCGCCCGTCCGCTGCTGACTTTCGCGGCCGTCTCGACCGCCTGCCTGGCCTCGGCTTGGCTGAGCGCGTAGAACTCGCCGGTGTTGCCGTTTGGGGTGATGGCCTTGATCCCGCCGTCGATCAGGCGGCCGGTCAGCGCCGCGTAGGTGTCCCAGTCGGGGCTGCCGTCGGCCTGGAGTGGTGTGACGGGGACGACGACCGCCGTGGCTACAGTGTTGCGCAGCGTCTCCGCCACGGCCGGGGTAAGGCTCATCTGTGGTTCTCCTCATCTGATCCATGTGGTTCTTGCGGAGCCGGGAAATTCCGCTGGACGAACGAGGTGATGTGCGCGCGCAGCAGGTCGGCGGCGCGCGCCGGGTCACCGTCTTCCGCCGCCTGGAGCACGGCCCGGTGTTCGGCCGCCTCGTGCTCCCAGCTCGGGTGCGCGAGCCAGTCCGGTTCATGCCGCCAGGCCGCCACGCTGACCAAGGCGGTCTGGTCACGCAGGTCGTCAAGCATCCGGACCAGCAGCGGGTTGCCGCAGCCCGCGTAGAGCTCGCGGTGGAAGGCACGGTTAGCCAGGCTGCGTTCGGCCTGGTCACGCGCGCCGTCGGCGCGATCCAGGGCCTGGTGAGCGGGCCGCCAGTCATGCCCGCCTGCGACCGCGCGGGCGACTGCCTCGGGCTCGAGCAGCAGGCGGGCGTCGTACACGTGCCTGGCCTGCTCGCCGTCGACGACGCGGACAGCCGCGCCCTTGTACGGGTTCATGGTCACCAGGCCCGCCCCGGCCAGGGTCTTGAGCGCCTCGCGCACGGGGGTCTTGGACACGCCGAGCACTTCGGCCAGGTCGGTCTCGACCAGGGCCTGCCCGGGCCTGAGCTCGCCCGCCAGGATCGCGTGCCTGATCGCCTCGAGCACCGCGACCGTCCGGGACGGAAGCGCGCCGGCCGCGCCGGTCAGGAACGCCGGGCCGCCCATCGCGGAGGCGCTCGGAGTGGAGGCGTGTGGGGTAGACATCATGTATCGCATCTCGTATATGACCGGCTTTGAGGGTAAGCCGAGACGGCCTGATGTGTCAATGCGGTGCGGTCGCGCTGGCCTACGGGCTGCCCGGGCCGGCCACGCCGGAGCAACTGCTCAAGATCAGCGAGAACTGGAAGCCCTACCGCACCTGGGTCACGCTGCTCATGCGGACGCGGCTGGAATCCCAGACCGGCGAGATCACCGGCCGGAGTCCTGGCTTGGACGCGTTAAGCTAGGGCTAGCACGTGGTTGCGTCTAGGGTTCCGCTGGCTGTCCGCCAGGTAACAACGACAATCAGGGCGGCCGGGCCTGGACCGAGCGACGCCGCGACCCGGGCCCTGGGTCTGATCAGGCCGGCACGTAGCCGGGGGCCGGGGAACACCTGACGGGATAGAAGCCCTGAGGGCTCCATTTCAGCCTGCCTGAGGAGCCCCGTTGGACCCGTCGACCACCCTCTCGCTGACCGTCACCCTCGCGGTGCTCGCCGCCGCCGTCACGCACGCCACCTGGAACGCGATCGCGCACGGCATCAAGGACCAGACGCTCGCCTTCGCCCTGATCGGCGTGGGTGGCCTGGCGATCGCGATCCCGCTCGTCATCGTGGCGGCCATGCCCAGGGCGGATTGCTGGCCGTACCTGCTCGGGTCGGTCGCGATTCACGTCTTCTACAACCTGCTGCTGATGCGGTGTTACCGGCTGGGCGAGTTCGGCCAGGTCTACCCGCTGGCCCGGGGCACCTCCCCGCTGGTGGTAACGATCCTGGCCGCGATCTTCGTGCACGAGCACCTCGCGCTGGCCCAGGTAGGCGGGGTCATCGTGGTTTGCGCGGGGCTAGCCATGCTGGTTCTCGCCGGGCGCCGTCCCGGCCGCGCGGCCTTCGTGGCCGCCGTCGGCACCGGCCTGACCATCGCGGCCTATACGACGGTCGACGGCGTAGGCGTGCGGCTGTCGGCTAGCCCGGTCGGGTACATCGGCTGGCTGATGCTGCTCGAGAGCCTCGGCGTCCCGATGTTCGCCCTGATCCGGCGGCGCGACGTCCTGCTGGAGCAACCACGGCGGATCCTGCTGGCCGGCCTGGCGGCCGGGGCGCTGAGCGTGCTGGCCTACGGCCTGGTGCTGTGGGCGCAGACCCGGGGCGCGCTGGCCCCGATCGCCGCGCTCCGCGAGACCAGTGTCATCTTCGGCGCGATCATCGGCACGCTCGTCTTCCGCGAGCCGTTCGGCCGGACCCGCGTCGCGGCGACCGTTGTCGTGGTGGCTGGCATCGTCCTGCTGAACGTCGGCTAGGGGCAGGAAAACCCTGCGGGCCCCGAGGTCGGGCGATGTTACGTTGGGCCGCGTGTCAGAGGGGGATCCGGCCG
>JBKQQQ010000706.1:0-7049 GCA_052144275.1 Streptosporangiaceae bacterium | reverse complement strand
GCCGGGCCGCCGGGCCGGGCCGATGCCGGCGGCGCGGTCAGGCGCGGTCCGCCCGGGCCCGTGGGTCGGCCTGACCCCGTAGAACCCGTAGGCCCGGTAGACCCCGGGACCCCCGTTGGCTCGGCGGCTGGGCGCGGTGCGCCGTTGGACTCCGCCACGGCGATCGCCTTGGCGGTGGCCTGGTCGACCTCGTCCTCGAGCGACATGCGGGCGGTCTCGGCGGCCACGAGGCCGGAGACACCGTCCAGGATGTCGGTGAGCCGCTTGATCGTTTCCGCGTGCCGGGTGGACAGGAGGTTCAGCCGGCGCTCGGCGCCGTCGTGAATGGCGGTGGCTCGCGCCGTCGCCTCGTCGAGCGCCTTCTTAGCCTGTGCCTTGGCGCTGGCCAGCGCGCTCTCCGACTTCTTCCTCGCCTCGGTGGTAGTGCGCTCCGCCTCGGTCCGGGCGGCGGTGAGCGTCTTTTCCGCCTCGGCGCGCGCGGAGGTGATCGCCCGTTCGGCCTGTTCCTGGGCCGCGGTGAGCATGCGCTCGGCCTGCTCGCGTGCCTCGGCGCGGGACTTGTCCGCGTCCGCCTGGGCTTCGTTACGCTGCCTGGCTATCTCCTCGTGGGCCTTGGACTTCTGGGACCTGGCCTCGTCATCGGCCAGCTTGAGGATCTGGGCGATGCGCTCACTGACTTCCTCGTGCGCGGGCTTGGCGCCGAGCGCCTGCTGGCGCGCCGTGGCCAGGTCGCGTTTCAGTTCCTCGCCGTCATCGAGGGCATGGGCAAGTCGTTGCTCTAGTTCGCGGATCTGGCTGCGGCAGCGGGCGATGAACTCGTCCACCTGACGGCGGCTGTACCCGCGCATCTGCATTTCGAAGGCGTCTTCGTGAACCAGGTTCGGCAGGAGATCACTGTTGTCATTCATGGCTTCCCGAGATCATGTGTCTAAGTAGGCGGGAACGGTGTCCGGAGCTAGCGGCGCAACAAGACGCCGGGTCGCCTAGGTGATCCGGCGGGACCGCTACTTCTGTAGTATGCGGGCTCAGGGCGGGACGGACGGGGCGAATACGTGCATGACTCTTGTCCTTGCCCACTGCGCGCGCAACCGGAACGCTCCAGTGTCCATTTTCTTACCCTCTCATGCCTGAATGGGCGATGTGGCGGGTTATGAGATTTTTAAGTAGAGATGCGGATGTGACACTTGTGGCGCCTCTTACCGGATTGACGGCAACTGCGCCGCAGTTTGCCGGAATCGTTACCGCCTGGGTGGGTAAAACCGCACGTGAAGGTGGTAACGGAATGACCCTGATGGGTCATGCGGAGGAGCAGTGTCGGCACGTAACCTGGGGCGCAAGCGATCGGGATCGCGATCAGCGCCGGAGGTGAGCACGATTCCCAGGCAGTTGGATCTTCGTGTCCACGACCGCGTCGCCCTTGACGAAATAGAGCTCTACGCCGAGGTGCTGAGCGCCGTGGCGGCCGCGGACCGGCCGCTGACGGCCGCCGAACTCGACGAAGCGCTCGGCATCGACGACAGTTGACCCCCAAGGGGGGTATGGGTCCCCCCAGTCGCGGGGGGTTCCGGGGGGTCGTCCCCCCGGGCTAGCACTTGCGGTACATGGCGTCGATCCTGGCGCGGATGAACCCGAGGCCCTCGTACATCCTGATCGCGGGGACATTGTCCTCGTCCGCGTACAGCATGACCTCGGCCACGCCGAGGTCGCGCAGGTGATGCAGCCCGGCCAGGGTGAGCGCCCGGCCCAGTCCGCTGCCCTGCTCGGCGGGATCGACCCCCACCACGTAGACCTCCCCGAGGCCTGACGACGGCGGGGCGCCGGGGTCCGGGGATCCGCCCTGCTCGCCCGGCGGATGCACCTTGGTCCAGTGGAAACCCGCCATCAGGCCGTCCCTTTCCACGATGAAGAAGCCAGCCGGGTCGAACCACGGCTCCCGCTCCCGCAGTTCCAGGTCGTGCCTCGTCCAGCCGCCCTGTTCGGGATGCTTGGCGAACGCCCGGCCGTTGAGGCTCAGCCACTCATCCTCATCCTGGCCAGGGACGAACGTGCGCAATGTGCGGCTGGCCGGCAGGACCGGACGGTCCAGCGGGCCGGCGAGCGGACGGCGCATCTGCCACAGGGCGCGGAAGCGCTCGAAGCCCGTTACCCGGGCCAGCCCGGCGGCCGCGGGCAGGTCGCCGTGGGCCCAGAGCCGCAGCGTATGGCCGCCCGCCGCGTCGGCGAGCTCGCCGACCAGGGCCCGGCCGAGCCCCTGCCGCCGGCGGTCCGGGTGGATCACGAGCTCACCGCTCACGCCTGATTCGCCACTGGGCGACTCCGGATCGGGCAGCGGGGGATCCAGGTAGGCGTAGCCCGCGATGTCACCGCCCGCGGCGAGGATGAAATCACGGCCCGGCTTCCGATCCCGGCTCGGGCTAACAGGACTGTCGTAGCGCAGGTGCAGCATCACGTGCTCGGACAGCGGCTCCACGCCGTCGGCCAGCCGCGCCGCCCGGACCAGGGCCAGGACGTCGGCGACCTGTGCGGTGCGCAGTACGGTGCTAGTGATCTGCCGTCCGGTCATCGGGCCGCGGTCGCGGCGTGGCCCCTTGAAGCCCCCAGGTCTTGCTTGCTCCGGGCGCGCTCGTCGCCTGCCGCCCTTTCCGCCCGCTGGGCCCGTTCCGCGCCCTGGCCGCGTTCGGACCGTTCGCCCTTGACCGGCACGAACCGGTAGCCGACGTTGCGCACGGTACCGATCAGGGCCTCGTGCTCGGGGCCGAGCTTGGCCCGCAACCGCCGGACGTGCACGTCAACCGTGCGGGTGCCGCCGAAGTAGTCGTAGCCCCAGACCTCCTGCAGCAGCTGCGCGCGGGTGAAAACCCGGCCCGGGTGCTGGGCGAGGAACTTGAGCAGCTCGAATTCCTTGAAGGTGAGGTCGAGTACCCGGCCGCGCAGCCGAGCCGCATAGGTGGCCTCGTCGATGGCCAGCTCGCCGGAGCGGATCTCGTCGGGCGCGTCGGCCACCGCGGCGATGGCCCGGCGGCCGATGGCCAGCCTGACCCTGGCCTCCACCTCGGCCGGCCCGGCTGTGTGCAAGATCACGTCATCGACGCCCCACTCGGCGTTAACCGCTGCCAGGCCACCCTCGGTCACGATCGCGAAGAGCGGGCAGTCCAGGCCCGTCGTCTGCAGGAGCCGGCAGATGCTCTTCGCGTGCGCAAGCTCGCGCCGGGCATCCATCAGCACCGCGTCGGCGGGCGGGGCCTCCACCAGGGCAGACGCGTCCGCGGGCAGCACCCGGACCGGGTGCAGCAGCAGCCCGAGAGCGGGCAGCACTTCGGCGGACGGCTCGAGCACGCTGGTGATCAGCAGCAGGTCGCTCACTCGGCGGCACCTCCACTCGCTGGTGCGGTCGCACCTCACTACTTGTATAAACAGACAAGGACCCGGGGGCAACAGCGCCCGGGTCCGTTGTAGAGAAGGATATCCCAAATGGCCAAAGTAACAATCCAGTACTGGGCCGCGGCCAGGGAGGCAGCCGGCGTTGACCTGGAATCGGTCGAGGCGAGGACGCTGGCGGAGGCGCTCGAGAAGATCGTGGCCCGGCGCGGGGATGACGGGCGGCTACATTCGGTGCTCGCCGTGTCTTCCTTTCTGGTGGACGGCGCGTCGGCCGGCCGCAGCGTGGCCGCCGACCTGGTCCTTAACGACGCGGCCGTCATCGAGGTCCTGCCCCAGTTCGCCGGCGGCTGACGCGTGGGGGTACGGGGCGGAGACCCCCCGAAGGGGGGCCAGGGGGGTCTGGGGGGATGGAGTCCCTCCAGGATCGGGGGGTCTTGGGGGGTCGCCCCCCCGGCTAGCACTGTTAGCACATGCATTTCTTGGCGTATTACGGCACACTGGGTGGATAACGCCCTAGTGTGTCCGTACCAGCACGTTCCGAAGTCACATTCCAGCGGTGCCTCATGAGCCAGCACGGACCTCCCACCCCCCCGGGTCCCCCCGTTCCCGGGGCGACGCCCGGCGACAGGAATTTTCCTGGCAGGTTGAACCGCCAGGTGCCGCCGGACGTTCCCATTAGTGTGCCGAACGCGGGAACCGCGCCCCGCTCAGGGCGAGTGGCAGACGAGGCGTTTGTCCGGGCGCTATATGCCGAACACGGCGGTGCCCTGCTTCGCTATGCACTCCACCTCACCGGGGGTGACAGGCAGCGTGCGGAGGATCTAGTGCAGGAAACGATAGTGCGGGCGTGGCGCCATCCAGAGGCGCTGGCCGACCGACCAGCCAGGCCATGGCTGTTCGCCGTCGCGCGCAACCTCGCGGTCGATTCCTACCGCGCGCGGCAGGCCCGGCCGCCGGAGACCGGGCAGGCGGCACTGGAACTGCTTCCTTCCGACGACGACGCCGACCGCACGCTGGAGTCCTGGGCCGTCGCGGACGCCCTGGCCTCGCTGCGGCCAGACCACCGACGGGTGATCGTCGAGACTTATTACCGGGGCTGCTCGGTAGCCGAGGCCGCAGCTACGCTGGGCATACCGGCAGGTACCGTGAAATCCCGGACGTTTTACGCATTGAAGGCGCTCAAGTTGGCGCTGCAGGAACGAGGACTGGCGCCATGACCCCGACCTGGGACTGCACCGAGGCCAGGCCGTCGCTTGGCGTGTACGTGCTCGGCGCCATCGATCCCGCCGAGCGCTCGCTGGTCGATTCTCACCTGCTGACCTGCCGGGACTGCCGGGACGAACTGGCCGGCCTAGCCGGCCTGCCGGCCCTCCTGGCCCGGGTGAACCCGGATGAGATCAGCCGGATCTGCGCCGATGACACCGTCCGCACGGCCAGCGACGACCGGCCGCCGGGCGAACTGATCGGCACGGTGCTCGACCTGGCCGAGGCCAGGCGGCGCCGGACCCGGTGGCGCTTCCTGGCGGTGGCCGCGGCCGTCGTGGCCATCGCGGGCGGCCTGTTCGGCGGGCTGAGCAGCATCGGCACGCGGACCGTGGTGGTTCCGTTCTCGGCCGGGCACGGCTCCTGGGAAAACGTACAGGCGACGAGCAAGATCACCGGGGCGACCGCCTCCATCTCCTATTCGCATGAGTTGTGGGGCAACGCGTTCCAGGTCCTGGTCGATCACATTCCGGTCGGGACCACGTGCCAGCTGTGGGTCGTCCACCCCGACGGGTCGCGGACCCAGGTGGCGGCGTGGACGACATCCCGTGACGAGGGCAAGGTCTGGTACGCGGGCTCGATGCCGAGTAGCGCCGAGCCGATAAGCAGCTTCCAGATCACGGCGAACCACGAGGTGCTGCTGACCGCCACGCCCACCTGAGGGACCGTCCGCCGCTCAGATGCGCTAGCGGGGTCGCCGGGAATGGATGACGCCCCCCGTGCGCTGTGAATTGGCGTGACAGGCGGGTTGATCGCGCTCGCCGCGGCTCTTGTCGCGGCCACCGTGCTCGGGCTGGCGCTGCGCCGTCGGGCCGGGAAGTTCCGTGCCGGACCGGGTGTCCGGGCCGGGCAGCCGAGCCCGGCGGAGGAAGGCGACGCGGCCCGGTCGACTGCCGGGACCAGGCCGGACGTGCTGACTGAGGCCGACCTCGGTGGCCCTCTCGGCCAGCGGGCCACGCTGGTCCAGTTCTCGACCGCCTTCTGCGCCCCGTGCCGTCCTACGCGGCAGATCCTGGGCCAGGTGGCGGACATGGTGGACGGCGTGACTCATCTCGAGGTCGACGCGGCCGAGCGGCTTGACCTGGTGCGGCGACTACGGATCAACAGCACGCCCACGGTGCTCGTGCTTGACCCGCACGGCGCCGTCGTCAAGCGGGCCGCGGGCCTGCCCCGCAAGGCTGACGTGATCGCCGCGCTGGGCAGCGTGATCGAGCCCCCCGCGCCCGGGGTCGCCGCGGCCGCGGTCGGAGAGTGACCGTGCTCCCTGTCCATGTTCAACCAGGTTGGCCGGCGATAACTCCGGCCTTGAGAGTGACAGCCCGGCTGAGCCCGCATAGCATCAGGTGCGTGATCTCCTGGACAGCGAAGACGCTGACCAAGCGGCGTGCTGTCGATTTCTGCCACGTCGCTACTGCCATCTGTCCGCAGGCCATACTGCCCTGATGCCCGGATTTCCCGGCGCCGTGCTCTGCTGAAGCCAGCGCCTGCGACCTTCTGGTGAGTCCAGGGCGGTAACCCGACAGGGGAGGAAGGCCGCTCAGTGGCCCCGCTCAATGGCAGGGAGTTCGGCATGGAAATCGATCCGCGCGGTCCGCGGCTCGAGCCGCCCGCCCACACCGAGGCCGAGGCCCCGCCCCGGTTCGCGCAGGCGGTGGGCATGGCCATCGCCGGCGTGGGGGTCATCTGCCTGGCCGCGGGCGCCACGACGGCCGGCCTGGTCTTCACCGCGCTCGCGCTGGCCGCGGCGTTCCTCAACGCGGCCTTCGATCTCTGCCTGGGCTGCCAGGTGTATCTGTTCATCCAGCGCAATCTAAGGGTCCGGCCGTCCGCTTAGGGCGTGACCGGAGAAGGAGGAATATCCACCATGAGCCGATCCGACGTCCTTGTGGACGCCGACTGGGCGGAGGCCCATATCGGTGACCCTGGTGTCGTCATCGTCGAGGTAGACGAGGACACCAGCGCCTACGACAAGGGGCACATCCCGACCGCGATCAAGCTCGACTGGAAGAAGGACCTGCAGGATCCGGTCCGTCGTGACTTCGTGGACAAGACGGGCTTCGAAGCGCTGCTGTCCGAGCGGGGCATCTCGAACGATGACACCGTGCTGCTCTACGGCGGCAACAACAACTGGTTCGCCGCCTATGCGTACTGGTACTTCAAGCTGTACGGCCACCACAACGTGAAGCTCCTCGACGGCGGGCGCAAAAGGTGGGAGCTCGATTCGCGCGTGCTGACCACCGACGTGCCGGAGCGCCCGGCCACGACCTACCGGGCGGCCGAGCAGGACGCCGCACTGCGGGCCAAGCGGGACGAGGTGCTCGACGCGATCGGCAAGCGCAACCTGGTCGACGTCCGCTCCCCGGACGAGTTCGCCGGTCGGCTGCTCGCCCCGGCGCATCTACCGC